>JAJXWQ010000072.1 GCA_021781555.1 bacterium | reverse complement strand
CCCGTGAAGGCATCCTCGAGGAGGCGGTAGGCTGCCAGGGCCCGACCCACGTCTGGGCCGCTCGAAGCTGACAGCTGGCCGGCCCCGAGATCGTCGGGGCTCAAGATGGTGGCGCGGCCCGGCCAGGTGGTCGGAGCCGTGCTGATGATTCCCGAGAGCGACAGCTGGCGTGGCTTGGGGCGGATGTTGTCGGTCACGTCCGAGCCAACCTCGACCGGGTGGCTGGTGACATCGGCCTCGCGCCGATGCCCTTCGGAGATCGTCGCGTCGATCGTGAGGGTCGTGGCCACGCGGGGCGGCATCGGCGGGAATGTTATGACCACCGGGACCGGGGTCATCGCGGCGCTTTCGGGCATCGCTACCAAGGCCTTTCCGCTAGACCGGCGCGTCGGGGGAACTACCTAACCTGCCGAGGCATCGAGCGGGCGGCGTGCGCGAGGTGCTGGCGCACGGTGTCGTGCATCGCGCCGGCCACGGCATGGCCCACCTGGAACGGATGGGCGTTGTTGCCGACGGTGACGGTCACGGGCGCGTGGAAGTTGATCGTCTGGTGGGTTGTACTCGTCGTCGTGCTTCCGGGCGTGACGCCAGCCAGAGCCCCACCGCCGGCGAAGGCCGGCACGAGCATGCCGATGCCGGGGATCTGCCGCAGGAGCCCGATCGCCTTCTGTGGCAGGCTCTCGATGTCCGCAAGCAGGCCGGAAACCCATCCGGTGAACATCGTCCGGATCCCGGCCAGGACGCTGCCGATCGCCTTGCCCGTCGCGGTCCAGGCGGAGCCGATGTTCCCGGCCAGGCCGCCCAGCCGGTGGAAGATCTCGAAGATCACGGATTTGCCGCCGTGGAAGCCGACCCAGAGGTCCTGCACGATGAGGATCAGGGCCGCGATCGCCGCGCCCACCGCGAAGATTGGCCAGGTCAGCGCGATCCACGGCACCAGGGCGGCCCAGGTCGAAGTCGCCCAGGCCGCCACAGCAGGGATTATGGCTCCCCAGATGAAGGCTGCCAGGGCCACCAGGCCGATCACCAGGGCTCCCGGGGCCAGCGCGATCAGCGCCAGCTTCAGGGCCTCGAAGACGATCTTGAGAGCGGTCGCGGCGGCCTGGTTCTTGCTGAAGAACTCCGTGACCCGGCTGATGCCGGCGGCAAGATCGCTGACAGCGTTCATCGCCGTCTCGAGCGCGGGGGCCAGCGCCTCGACCAGCTCGTCGGCCACGACCTCGAGGTTCGCCATCATGCGTTGCCAGGCCGGAACCAGGCCGCGGTTCATGATGGCGTACATCCGCTCGAGGGTGCCGGTCGCATTGTGGGTCTTGTTCTCGATGCGATCGAACGCCGCGCCCAGCTTGCCGGCGATCGCCAGCGCCTGCGTGGCGTTCTCGAGCCCGAAGAGCTGCTTGAAGACGCCAGCGCGCTGGGTCATCGTCATTCCCTGCGTCTTCTCGATGACTTTGCGCATGATGTCCGTCATCGAGCGCATGACGCCAGTCTTCGTGTCCTCGATGTCTGCCTTAGACAGGCCGAGAACCTGGAGCATGTTTTCGCCCTTCTTGGCGTGCTCGGCGAGCTCGCCGAGGCCAGCTGCCTGCAGCCGGGTCTTGAAGACGCCCATCGGCGCTGCCAGCTTGAGCGCCATTGTCCTCAGGCTCGCGCCGGCGGAAGAGTCTTTGATGCCGGCCTGGCCCAGCACCGCCGTGAGCGAGCCGAGATCCTCGAGCGACTGGCCGAGCGCATGGAAGGTCGTGGCGGAGTACTTCATGCTTTCGGCGAGCTGCGGGATCTTGATCCCGCCCAGATCGTGGACCATCGCTATGACGTCGCCGACATGGGACGCCGCGGTCGACTTGCGGCCGCTGGAATCCGTCACCGTCTTGCCGACGTCCTCGCCGTAGAAGGCGCGGGTGGTCGCGCCGATGATCTCGGTGGCCGTTCCGGCGTCGGTCAGGCCGGCGCGGGCAAGCTTGACCGCGATCGGCGTCATCTGCTCGACCTGGCTCTTCTCGAAGCCCTGGCTGGCCAGCTCCTGCATCGCTTCGCCGATCTCACGGGGCGTGCGGCCGAGCTGGCGTGCCCAGTCGAGGGCCTTGCCGCGAAGCTCGTCGATGCCAGCCTGTGACTCGCGCATCGCGGCGCCGGTCTTCTGCATCGTCTGCTGAAAGTCGGCGTAGTTCTCGGTGGCCTTCTCGGCCGCGAACAGCGCGGCCATCGTGCCGCCCAGGGCGATCGCCGCCTCCTTGAGGTGGCCGAAGAGCTTCCCGCCAACGCCGGCCTCGCCGCCTTCCTCCTTGGCCAGCTGCGCGCTCCAGGTGGCGTGCAGCTGCCCGAGGCTTTGCAGCCGGGGATCGGCAGCAGTGGCACCCAGGCGCGTCATCTCCTTGATCGACGCCGCCAGGGCGTTGACCCGCTCGCGGGTGCCGTCGAAGGCTTTGCCGAGGACCTTGGCCTGCTCGTCAATGACGGCCAATTCCTCGGGCACGCGAGCGAAGACCTGGGCGATCCGCTCACCGGCCGACGCGCCAGCCTTGCCGATTTTCTCGAGGCCGCCGCGGGCGTTGCTCACGGCCTCCTCGACCTTGGCGACGCTGCCGTTGTCGATCTGGAAGCCGAACTTCGCCAGGAGTTCGCGGACGATCATCCCTTTGCTTCCCCCTTTGCGGCATCGTCGGCCGCTTTCTGGGCCTCATCACGGATGTCCAGCGCTTCGTTCGCGAGGATCAGGTCGCGCAAGCTCCAGTGGGTCTCGAGCTCCTGCAGCGTGGCGACCCGTTCGACCACCAGGCGCCATGCCGGCCACTGCAGGTCCTCTGGGACCGCTATGCCGAGGTCGTCGTCGGGCCCTTGCCCACCAGGCCGACGACGCCGGAGAAAAAATCTCGGAAGTTGTGGGCGACCACCTCCTTGAGGAGCGGCGGCAAAGCGCCCAGACGCCCGCTGAAGTGGGCGTCAAAGATTGCGTCGATCCGGCCGTGGCCCTCGGCGACCACGACCGAGAGCAGCTCTTTGACCAGCGCCACCGTCTCGGCCGTGGCCATGCTCTTGACCAGGGCGTCGGCGGCCATCTTGAGCACGTCGCCGTTGACCGTGCGCGACTCGATGTCGGCCAGGGGCGCGACCACCGGGGCGACCAGCTTGCCGAGCTCGATGCCGAGCTTGAGGCCCTGGGTTGCCGGGAAATGGTGGATGTCGTAGGTCACGTCGTTGATCGTGACCTTCTTACTCTCGCGCAAGTGCTGCCTCCTTCTGATCTCGCGAATCTCGGTACCATGGGGGCGATGGCCAAGCCTTCTGAAGCCGCTCGGTGTCCTGGATGTGGGCTCAAGCTCCCGTCATCCGGCCAGCCGATCGACTCACAATTCCGGAGCTCGGCTGAATGCCGGGAAATCTATGACGAGCTCTCGGCCTACACACTGTCGCTGACCGATCCGGCATTTCCGCATCAGTTCGTGGTCGATGCCTACGCGGCCCAGCACGTATCCGAGGACTCGAAGCCCATCCGGACGGTCTTCGCTCTCGTCGGCCTCTACCTGGCCTGCGAACGAGGATTCACTGGCAAGCAGGTGCAGCGAGCCCACATGCTCCTGGCCGATCGGAAGTGCGAGTGGCCGCGGTTCGAGCCTTCGGGCGCTCGCGGCAGCCTGACGGTCCTCGATCCCTTGCAGGCCCAGCCGGGCCTCGAGCGGGACAAGGCGATCCGCGCCTGGAGCAGTTCCGTCTGGCAAGCCTGGTCGCACGCCAGAGATGCTGTGGTCGCGCTTGTAGGGGAGCGGCTGGACAGCCGGTAACCTCCTACAGGTTGCCGCCCTCGAACCAGTCGAGCCGATCGGTCTCGAGGACCCACTCCCTGGCCTTGGCCTCCTTGCCATGCTCGCCGGCAGGAGGCTTCAAGACCCAGCTGTTGTCGGCGTGGTAGAGGCTGGCGCCGTTGAGATCCGTAATGGTGACCGGTACCACGCCCGCGTTCGCCGTCTCGTCGAGCTGCGCGAAGCCCGAAAGCACCGCATTGGAGAAGCTGGTCTGCATGAGCGAGATCGTGATCTTTCCGCTGCGGTCGTTCGTCCGAGATCTCGTTCCCTCGCCATCCGTGCCGATGACGAGCTTGTAGGTGTCGGTGTTTCGCTCGACCTTGACCAGCGAGCCCTCGGCAAACCCGCTCATCAGCACGCCGCCCACCACGACGATGACCAGCTTGGGGTCGTAGGTCTTCAAGGATGCGCTCTCCTATCGGTAAGCTGGGGCAGGCGATCCAAAGGCGGCGAACGAATGGCAGAAGGCGCGATGAACCAGACCGAGATGTCCCAGGCAGAATTGTGGGACGCAAGGTACCGTGCCCATGAAGCCCCGTGGGACCCCGAGCCGAACCCCATCTTGGAAGCCGAGGCCGCGGGCCTGGTTTCTGGTAAGGCGCTCGAGGTGGGCTGCGGCGAAGGCTCCGATGCCGTCTGGCTCGCCCGGCGAGGCTGGCAGGTCATGGCCGTCGACATCTCCCAGGTCGCCCTCAATCGCGGGCGCCAGGCGGCTTCCGACGCGTCCGTAGAGTGGCGGCAGGCCGACATCATGAACTGGGAGCCGCCCAACGAGGCTTTCGACCTGGTCGCGGCCCACTTCTTGCACTTCATCCCTGCTGACCGGGCGGTGGCCTTCGGGCGCCTGGCACGGGCGGTGAGGCCGGGCGGCCGGCTACTTTACGTGGCGCACCACCCCCTGGATCTCCGGACGACCTTGCGAAGGCCCCCGAATCCCGAGGTGCTTCACTCGGCCGAAGACGTCGCGGCGCTGCTCGATCCGAATGACTGGGAGATCCTCGCGCAGGACGCACGGCCCCGCCTTGTGAAGGATGCGGATGGAAACCCGGTCACTGCCCACGACGCCGTGCTGCTGGCCCGACGCCTGCCCGGATAATCCGCTCATCTCGGGCAGCTTGCTCCAGCATTGCCAGCTTAGACGCTGACCGTGCCGAGCACCTGAACCTTCTGGATCGCGCCGGCCAGGTTCGCCGAGAAGGTGATGTCCGGGAAGTAGCGGTTGGTCCGGTCGGTTTCGGTCTGGTCGCCGACCTTGGGCACGGTGAGGACCAGCGATCCGTCGTTGGCCAGCACGCCCTGGGTGATCGCCCGGTTGAGGTCCGTTCGCACGACCGAGGCCACCTGCTGGGCGCCGGCGTCGGTGTAGGGGATCTTCTTGGTCGTGGCCAGAAGAGCGAAGACGTCAGCCTGGATCGAGCTCTGGAGCCAGTCGAGCCCGAAGGTCGTGTCGATGTAGTGGCCGCCGGCCATGATGCCCGGATCGGTGATCTTGACGCCGGCAACCGACAGGTAGAGGTTGCAGTTCTTGCCCTTGGCCGCTGCGATCTGCGTGGCCGTGAGCGCGTCGGGAGTGACGCCGGCCAGCGGCTTGAAGGCCCAGGTGGCTGATCCCGGCGGGTTGATGAGTTGGCCGGCCATCCACGCTGCCTCGGGGAACTCCCCGGCGGTGGCGTGGTACATCAGGAAGGTCCGATCGTAGCCCTTGGCCTGCAGGACGCTCGCGACGTCGATCGTGCCGGAGGCAAGGATGCCAGCGTTTGTCGACGACGCCCCGAAGATCTTCTCCTGCGCCTCGGTCCACGCGGCCACGTTCCGGATGTTCGCGTCGGTCGGGTCGGTGATGACCAGGCCATACCAGGCGTCGTCCTGGAGCTGCAGAGTGTTGAGGCCTTCGGTCCACGTGACGGCAGGGGTGTCGACGGTGGCCGAGATCGTGCCGCCGCCGGTGATCGTGGCGTTCGAGAGCGACAGCTCGTAGCCAATCACGGCCTGGATGTCGACCTTGTCTGGGTTGTTGGCGTCGACGATTGCCGACTGGATTCCTGCCACGTCGGCGATCGCCTGGGCCAGCGCGGTCATCGTCTGGGCCGCGCTCGAGGCATAGGCGACGTTCACCGGCTGGTCATTCACGGTGAGCGAGATGTCGTTGCCTGCGACCGGGGCCTGGCCGAGCGTCACGTCGCCAGCACCGGCTACCAGCGGCGCCACCTTGCCGATCTTGATGTTCTGGGGCGCCGGATTTTGCGAGAAGGCTGCATTAGCGGCCTGATACTCGGGGCTGGTGGCCGGAAAGTCGGCGGCCACGCCCTTGATGCTGGTGTAGGTGCGCGTTCCGCTGAAGGTCGCGTTATAGCCGGCGATCAGCATCACGTTGAAGGCCGGCTGGGTGACGGCGGCGCCGACCAGCGTGATCGAGACGGCAACGTAATCGGAAAGCGCCAAGGTGAAGTCCTCCTATGCCGACGTCACGGTCACGCTTGTGGTGGCTGGTGGGCCCGCGGGGGGCGACAGCTTGCCTGCGATTCCGACGCTGGCGATCTGGTCGACCGATTCCAGGGTGCTGGCCACCGCCGCGAACTGGGCGTCGAAGTGGAAGCGCTCGATGAACTGGGTGTCCTCGAGGGTCGACAGGTTCCGGAGCTGGCCCTTGTCGATCAGGGAGACGCCTGCCGCCGCCAGGATCGTCGAAACCGAGAGCAGTTCGAGGCCATCTTGAGCGGCCTCGGCGATCGCCAGCGCCTGGCCCTGGGCGCCGTAGACGTTCACCGAGACCGTCAGGGTACGACGCTCGACGTGCGTCAGCGTGCCCGAATCGAAGGTCTGCTCGTCGTAGAGGCCCTGGCTGGCCGTGGCGAGGGTCGGGTTGATCGTGGCATACGGCCACTCGGGCTGCGGGCCGGGCTGGTATTCAAAGACGACCTTGTTGTCGGCCAGTCCGGTCGTGCTCATCACCCACTGCCGCAGCGCCTGGCCGATGGCTGCGCGATCGAGTGACATTGCGATGGTTCCGATCTTGCGACGGCGCCAGGTTACGACTCCTGCTCGAGCTTGGCCG
The DNA here is from genome assembly GCA_021781555.1 of bacterium. Taxonomy (GTDB): domain Bacteria; phylum Cyanobacteriota; class Sericytochromatia; order S15B-MN24; family VGJW01; genus JAJXWQ01. The sequence goes on along the minus strand of JAJXWQ010000072.1, from coordinate 10,753 downwards.
CCAGCGATTCGTAGTGCTTGAGCGTGCCCTGGTCCCAGCAGGTCGTCTGTTGCACCTGGTAGTCCACGCCGCGCCAGGAGACTACGTCGGCTACCTGCCCCTGGCCTTCACCTGCGGTCTGCAAGGGAACGGCCGTGAGCAGCTCGATGGTGGCCCGGGTGCGGACGCCTTCTGGGAGCAGCAGTTGCTCGCGTTCGAGCGTCCGCAGAGATTTGGGCTGGACCAGGGCCTTGACCTGGAAGGCGATCGCCGCCGCCGGCACCCAGATACCGTTGACGTGGCCGCCGGTCACGCTGGCCGTGGGCTGGCTGGCGCCGCCCGTGACGATGATATCGGTGATCGCGACCGACCGCGGGTTCTGGACGACAATTACCGCTCCATCGGCCTGCGCCGAATCCACGCCCTGCGTGGCGGCGATCGCCTGGGCCAGGGCCGCGAGCGTGGTAGGGCTGTCGACGGTGAAGGCGACCGGCGCGATCGCAAGCCCGTTCACCGCGAGCGTGACGACGTTCCCTGGCACGAACGGACACGAGAATGCCAGTTGGAGGCCTGCCGGGACGCGCCTTACCGCTAGCAGCTCCCCCCACCTGGCGATCGATCCAGGGTTCATGGTTGACCTTCGGTCTCGAACGCGCCGCGTGCCGGCCCGACCACGGCCCGTATGCTCTGCCTTAAGCGTCCGGAATCCACCAGCGGCCGGCTCGACTTCTTGAGGGCGATGGTCAGTGGCGCGTTGGGCGGTTGCACCCGCAGCAGGGCCTTCTGGAACAGCGGCTCGAGGAAGCCGACCGCGACCTGTTGCAATGCCTCGTCCGCAGCAACCTTGTTATCAATCACCTGGCCAATGGTCCGGTCGAGAGCCGTCTGGATTTTGTCTCTGGCTGCATCGAATGGGGCCCGCAGGAAGGAACGCTCGGGAATCTGCAACGTGCGACCGCGCAGTTTGCGGGCGATCGCGAAGGCCAGCGCCTTCTCATCGGCCTTGAGGTCACGGTGCAGGTGTGCGCGGCGCCCACTTGCGGTCCGGCGCTCGACCCATTCGCCAGTCTCATCCAGGTGGGACGTGCGCACGATCTGCACGGCCAGGAAGTATGCCTGCTTCCACGACGGCCGCCAAGCTCTGGTGCCGAACTCGTGGATCGTCGCGATCTTGACCAGCTCGCTGCCCTCGGTGCCGTGAACGCCCACGGTGATCTGTTTGCCGCCCAGCTTCTTGAGCTCGGCCAGCATCTCGGTAAAGCCGAGGTCGCGATCCTCGATCGGAGGGCTCACAGAAGAGAGAGCCCGATCAGCACCGAACGCCGGATCCGGATGAACTCGAGCCCATAGATCGTGGTGGCCCAGGGCTGTTCGGACGGCCGCAGGTCGGGGATCTTGAACTGCTCCTCGAGCTGCGCGGCCTTCTGCACCGAAGTCACGCCGCCTTGGCCGGTGGCGCCGCGGCCTGAAACCGTCAGCTTGTGCGCGGCCAGGTAGGCGGTCGCCATGTCGGTCCGGTCACCAAAGACGTTGGCATTGATCTCGGCTGCGGCATAGCCGATGAAACGGGCGAGGCGGGCGGGGTCGCTGCCGGCGAACTCGGGCGCGATGTCCAGGAGGATGTCGAGTGCTGCCATGGCCTTTGTCACCCTCCCCTTCGGCGTGCCCTGACGTTAGCGATCGCCCTACGCCGACTTCTTGCCCTTGTCTTTGGTGGGGTCGATCGCGTCGAGCTGCTCGCTGATTGCCTTAATGACGTTGTTGCGCTTCTCGGCGTTCATCCACTTCTGGAGCAGCACCGGCTGCATCGTGTCCTTGATGAGCTGCACGGCCCGACGTTCCGGTATGCCGGTCAGATCGTCCGGGGACTTTGCACCCGGCTTTGGCGCGGTATCGATCTCGACCAGGCTCTCTCCTTCGAGGGCCGCCGCCACCAGCGGATGCTCTTTGAGCTGGGGCCATTTGGCTGGGGCTTCGTTGACGCCAGGCTGGAAGACGACCCGCTCGACGCGGTCGTTGCCCTGGCCGTCCACGCCGGCCTTGATCTGGACGGAGAATATCCGCGACATCGCGTTCTTGACAAGGATCATGTTGATCTCCAAGAGATGCCGCCCGCCGCTGGCAAAGGAGGCGAAATCCAGCGGCAGGCAGCAGGGCGGGGGAGCGGGGTCAGTAACTTGGTCAGGTTCTGGATCAGAGGCCGTAGGCGAAGTTCGCCGAGAGCGGGTAGGCCATCACGCAGCCGCCGATGAGCAGGTGGCAGTTGATGATGAACTCGAGGCCACGGGGCTCGACCGGCAACTGCTCGAAGTCCTGCGGGATGCGCAGCTCGATCTTGTCCGGGTCGCGGCGGTAGGCGATCATCATGTCCTCGTTGAATCCGAGCAGACTGGCGCCGCTACCGGGGATCGCGGGGTTGTACTTCAGCTCGTTGAGCCACTCGACGTTCTTGATGTACGGGTTGTTCTCGAGGAAGAAGTCGAGAATCGTGGTGTCCGACAGGTCGCTGCGCGGCGTGCTAGAGACGTAGTTGAACTGCGAGAGCGGTAGAAGCAACGTGTCGGGCTGCTCGACGCCCTTGGTGTTGTCCAGCACGGAATTAGCGCATGCGTTCATGTCGAACAGGATCTGGTTTGGTGACTTGTTGACCCACTGCGTGGTGTTGCCGGTGCCGGTATTCGCCACGGCCTCGGCCGGGACGTTCGGCTGGCTGAAGAAGCCGGGCAGGTTGTGGTCGGCATCGCCGAACCAGGCGATCCGGTTGACCAGTTCCTCGATGGCGCGCAGAGCGGCGTTCGCCTTGCGTTGCTCGAGTGGCAGACCGGCAAAGCGGGCCCGGGCGATGTCACGCAGGGTGTAGCCGTAAGAGTCGCCGGCTTCGTGGACTGGCGCGGTGAACATCTTGCCCCGGATGTCGGCCCGCGGCAGGTCGTTGGCGATGGCCCCGATGAGCTTGGCCAGACCGAACATGTCGTACTGGTAGTAGGTGATCGAGTCGATTCCGGGCCCGCCCTCGTTGCTCACCGGGAGGAGGGCGCGAGCCTTGAGCTCGGGGTAGCGCTTGTCGTATGTCTTTGCCTTGACGTACTCGAGTTGGCGGGCGAAGAACACCGTCGAGTCGCTATCCATGTTCGAGGAGCGCTCGAGGATCTCGGAGTCGGTGCGGTACATCTGCCGTTGTAGCAGGGCGCTCTCGGCGTCGTAGCGTTGAAGGGTTGCCTCGGGCATTTCGTCTCTCCTCACTGGCGAGCCCCTCTGCGCCAGGCGCAACCGGGTCTCGGATGTTGAAACGCGGCCCGAGTAAGCGGGCCAGATAGGATGTCCCAGGCAGCGTGAGGCTACCGGGCGCGGCGCCAACGCAGAACTACGGCAGGCTGATCTCCAGCAGGCCTACCGCGCCGCTGGCGATGGGGTCGACCCAGCGGACTCGGGTGATCTGCACGCAGGTCCCGCCGTCGTCGGTATTGCCGAATGCACCGGGCTGGCTGCCGTTGGCGCCGCTGGCGAAGCGGATGTAGACCGGATCGCCCAGGTTGATCGCTGTTTCAGGTGCGACGTTGGCCGTGCCGCGGGTCAGCGTGCTGACCGCCCAGCCCACCGGATACTGCGTGCTCGTCGGATCTTGCTGGTCCGCAATTGGCGTCGAGGTGGTGATCAGGGCATTCTCGACCCCCTGATCGAAGAGCGCCACGCCGGCGAACAGGTCGTCTGTGCTGTCGGCGTAGGACCAAGTGGTCTGGCCCGCTCCGCCAGCCGTGGCGAAGTTCGACAGCGTGACCGACACGTCGTCGGCGGCCACGACTGTAATCGTGCCGTTGGCTGCAATCGCCGACTTGACGCCCGGGACCGCCGCGATCTTGGCCGCGATCGCCGCCAGGGTGGTCGGATCGTCCGTGGCGAAGACCGTCGCCGAGAGGTTGGTCGAGGTCGTGATGGGCACGCCGTCGACGAGCTTGGTGACGTTCACCGTGCCCGCAGTGGAGTTGCCGGCCACCTGGGCGGTGCTCTCGGTAAGCACGATCTGGTGAACGAAGGGCAGGCGGACCTTGGACGTGTCAGCGGTTCCGCGCATGAGAGCGAGCCCGAAGGGGATCTTCTCGCCCGCGGCGTAGGACCGGACGGTGTTGGGACTTACGTCGCCCAGCGTGCCGACGAAGGCGTTGGTCAGGTTGTAGTCGTATGCGATCTGGGCCATTGCCCGTTCCTCCTTGTGACGAGCCCCTCTGCGCGGACGATTCGCTGCGCAACCGGGTCTCGGGTGACGTGCTCAAGGCCAGACGGCCTGTGGATTGACGGTCAGACCTACCAGCTGCTGGATGACATCCGGCGCCGGGCTCAGCTTGCGCGGTGCCGGCCGACCGGCTTGGACCAGGCGGTCTGCGACTCCTGCTCCCGCCGCGTCCGGGCCTGGGCAGCTGAATCGGTGTGGCCAGCCGAGTCGTTCTGACGGATGCCCTCGATCAGGCGAGCTGCTGCGGCGGCGCTGTCCACGCGGCTGCCGGAAGCCTTGACGGCTCCGTCGAAGGCCCCCTGAAGGTAATCGTCGGACCACTTCGAGGGATCAGCGTCGGCGTTCACGGTCTTGACCACCGCGATCTTGATTTCGCGGTCGGACAGCGCGTCGAGCTTGACGCTCTTGTCCACGATGCCAGCAGCCGTCGTGAGCAGGCCGATCCGAGCCTTGGCAAGCTCGCTAACTTCGGCGTCCATGCCGTCGAGTCGCTTCTTGAGCTGGGCCTCGAGAGCGTCGGCGCGGCCGCGCTGGCGATCGGCCTCCTGTGTGGCGTTCTTGCCCTTTTTGCCCTTCTTGCCGGCTACGACCACCTGTGCGGTGTCGGCGCTGTCGGTCTTACCGCTCGCGCTGCCCGCGGTCGTTACCTTGGCGTCGCCATCGGGGTCGTTGACGGTGATGGTCTTACCGGCGTTCTTGGCGTCCCGGGCCGCCTTCTTTGCTTCCTTGCGAGCTCTCTTGGCATCTTTGCGGGCGGCGTCTGCCTTCTTGCCCTTCTTCTTGGACTTCTTGATGAACTTGGCGAAGGCCTCGCTGATCGCGTCCACCTTCCGGGCAAGGGCATCGACACCCATGCTCGATGTCTTGTCGCCAGGCACTTCTCCGGCCATGGGATCCTCCGTCTCGTAATTGCGCGTCTCGTGAGCGCCGTCCACTTGTTCCGCCGCATCGAGGCGGAGTCGCACGTCGGGGCCGGCGCGGCCCTTTCGCGTCACCGCTAGGTGGTTGTAGGTGATGTTCTGCTGCCGGGCGTCGTAGTTCTGGCCCTGCCACTGGCCTGGCTGCATGAGCAGGTCGCAGTCGTAGCCGCTCGAGAGCTCGACCTGGGAGCCGTCGTCGATCCGCTGGATCAGACCGCTGTCGGTCACCGTGAGTCCGACCAGGATCTTCCCGTCCGGCTGGGGCTGCACGGCATCGCCGGTCATGCCGCGGGAATAGGTCCGGGAGTTCTTGGCGTCTACCATCACCGGGGGATGCTCGTCGGTCACCGGAACGCCGATCAGCGTGGCCAGCGAGTCGGCCTTGAGGACGTCGTCGGGATGCCGCAGCTCGCGGCGGATCGTCCCGTCCGGCAGGACGTAGGTGAACACCCCGATCCTGGTCGCGAAGCCGTCGACCCGCATGAAGCCCTGCCTGGTCATCTCGACGGAGCCGACTGCCCCGCGATCGATCCGGTGGACACCGCGCATGACCGAGTCGGTCCGGCCTTCCCTGTCGGCGTGGCCTTCCTTCTCCCAGGGTGGGACGATCGAGCGGTCGTTGAAGGCCTCGGCCATCTTCCGGAAGAACGGCTCGAGCCGCTTCTTGACGCCAGCGATGTCCGCTTGCGGGATTTTCACGCCGCCGCGACTGCCCATGATTGCGGCCCCGTCCGCGAAGACGGCGCGGGGCACGGCCACGAGCTTGCCGTCTACGACGTCGGCGAAGGGCAACTTGTAGCCGCCGAAGTTCTTGGACTTGTCGGGATCCACCCAGGCAAATGCCCGGGCGTACTTCGAGCAGTCGATCTTGTCCCTGTCGCCCGAGCCGTTGCTCGAGGCCCACCGCCGGACACGCTGCTCGGCGCCGTCGGCGTCCCAGGCGCGGTTACGATCGTTGAGCAGGGGCAAGTCGTGGCACGCGGTAGCGGCGTCCTCTCGGCCATTGCTGTCTACGTAGACCCCGTGCTGCTTGTCCTCTTTCTGGCGCTCGGGATCGACGTCGTAGCCGACGAACGCCGACATGATGCCCGCCGTGCCGGGCATGAGTGGGTCGGGCAGCTCCTTGGGGTCGAACCAGCCTGCCTTCTCGGACTCCAGTGGATCGACCGAAAGTGACCCACTGGGCTTGGCGAAGCCGAATGCGACCCCGTAGCCGCCCGGAAATCCGAACGAGTGCGATCGCCCATCTGGCTGGGCCGACAGCCCGCTTTCCTCGAGGAGCTCGCGAACTGCCGCAGCGTAAAAGGTCTCGCCGTCCTCCTTGGCCCCGCCAGGCAAGTTCCACAGCCCGGGAAAGAGCTTGGCGTCTTCGGATCGCTTGAGCACCAGGACCTGGCCTTGGTCGTTGAACACGACGGCCCGCACGCCCGGTGGCCAGTTCGGCCAGGCGGTGATATCGCTGCCGGTGCCGAAAAACATGCCGTCGCTCCTGTCTGGGATGGCCCGGTCCCGCTCGAGCTGTCGTGCGGCAAGCGGCTGGCCTAGGATGCCAGCGACGATCTCGGCGGTTCCAGGGTGCAAGTCATCCGGCAAGGCGTCCGTGGCGAACCACCGAGCCCGATCGCTCTCCTCGAGGTCGAGCCGCAGGGTTCCGCTCGGCTGGTCGAATCCGATGGCCACGACCTCGTGGCCGCCGACCTCTGTGCGATACTCGCGGCCGTCTGGCTGCGCCGAGAGGCCCGTCTCCTCGAGGAGCTCGCGCACCGCGCCTTGGTAGAAGTCCTCGTTGTCGTCCTTGCGGCCTCCTGGCAGCGACCAGAGCCCAGGGTGGTTCTTCTTGTCCTCGGGCCGCCGGACCAGGAGCACTCGGCCTTGCCGGTCGAAAACGATTGCCCGCACGCGATCCCCGTTGATCGGCTTGGCGGGCTTAGGCGACGCGATCATGGGCTCGCTCACAGGGCTGCACCTGCCAAGACACCTGGCGTTGGATGATCGCCAAGGCGCGCTTTGATTTCGACCACGACTCGTCGGGCTTGCCGATCAAGCGCCGAAGCTCGGCAGGAAGCTTGGCGTCGCCCTTGGTCTCGACGACGGCCTCGGGAATGACCACCAGGCCGTTGAGATCCCGATCGCAGACCACCAGGTGCTGGTCGAGGGTGACGCGCAAATCCTTGATCTTGAGCACGCTGCGCTCGTAGCCCACGGCCATCAGCGGCGTCCACGGGGCGAGACTGGCGATAGACGACCACAGGATGGGCACTCGCACCTTGTCCACGATGTTGCCCTTGCGGCGCTTTTCCTCGAGCCAGGATATCGGGCCCTCGTCGTACGTGCGGATCCGGCGTTTCGGGCCGCCCGGCTCGCGCAGCTTGCCGTCGATGGCGAGGTAGAGGGTGAGGACGTTGTAGCGTTCCTTGACCCCGAGCTTCAGGAGCTTGGCCAGGGTGCGGTCATCGGTGATGGGATACCGGCGCTCCCGGCGGTGAAATGTCTGTTCGTAGATTCTCACGCGAGACCCTCACTCGCCGAACTTTCGGCTCCTTGATACCCAGGGCCTCGAGCTTGGATCGCAGCGCTGAACCGGGCATGGTCCAAACCTCGTCGCAGGCGCGGCAGACGATCGCAAGGTCGCTCTTGGTGTAGCTGGCCTCGGGCCACGAGCAGAAGGCATCGGCGATCTGCTGGCAGGACGGACACGTCACATCCCCGACCGAGAAGCCATTTGATTCCCAGGCCTTCAGAGCCCTGGCCTGGTCATCTTCGCGCAGCCGCACGAAGGCAGCTCGCTCTTCGGAATGCGGCAAGCTCATCACCTCATCACCCCCTCAACGGCCAGGGTCGGCCGCCGCATGGCGGACCGTTCGCCTGAGGGCGGCTGTTCGAATCCCGCGATGCGATGCGGGGGCAGGGGACTGTCATCGGGCCCGCGGCACGCGTCGCACCAGTACAGCGGAAAATCCGGCGATCGCCAGTTCGCCAGCACGAGGTATCGGTGCGGACCGTCGCAAGCTTTGCGCCCTGGCGGTGGCCCCTGCGGTTGCCGCCCGATCACCACGCAACCCACCGGCTACTGCCACCAGGCGCGGACGCGCTTCTTCTTGGTGAGTTCTTTGAGCGCCTCGCCGTAGTCGCCGTCGAAGCGCACGGCCCGGTCGTCGAGGTAGGCGCTGGCCTCGGGCTTGATGTTCGTCACGCCTCCCGGCACCAGGTCTAACATCCCGTTGTCCCGCAGCCACTCGACCACCTGGTCGACAGGCCGGTGGGTGAAGACGATGACGTGCTTGCCGGCGTCCTGGAGCTTCTCGAGGAACTCCCGGGCTCCATCGAGCGGCGGTGGGGATGGCAACGCGTCGTGATTGTCGTAGGCCGTGAGCGTCCCGTCGAAGTCAACAGCGACCTTGTCCTTGGCCTTGATCTTCCGGCTTGCATAGGTCGCGCCGCCGCCTGTCGTGGCTGTCGAGCCCACGATGGCGGTGTCGGAATCCCTGCGCTTCTTGTCCTTGCCCACGATCTGCCGCCTCCCCGCGGCCCCCCCCCCCAGATGAGAACCCGGCCAGATCGGCGGCGGAGGGGATCGCCGTGTTCGCCCCGTCGGGCTAGAGCTGGCCAGCCGATTGCTGCGGTGCGCCGGCCGCGCCAGAAACCTCGGCCGGCCATGGCATTTCAGAGCGAGCGTTAGACCGGCGTGCGCCGTATCCTGGCCCAGTCCGGTGCATCTGGCGGATACTCCGTGCTCGGCCGGATGCTACGGTCTGGTTCGGGCTCGCTGGCCAGCAGGTCGGCGAAGACGTCCATCACGGGCTCGGCGCTGCATCGGCAGCGCACAGGCTGGCCGGGATTACCGTCGTCAGGCGGATCATCCCACCGACACACCTGGCCTTCCCGCGCCACGTGCGCCGGCCGCTCCCGTTGGTCCAGCACGCCCCGCCACCGATACTGGCTGATGCCGATCGACTGCTGGCGGAGCTGGGTCAGGCGCCCGTTGAACTTGCCCACCTGGTCGACGGCGATGAGAGCGGCGCGCCTCATGGCAATGCCGAGTTCATTCTGGACGGCCTTGCGTAGGTCGCTGGTCGAGGTGCCCTTGCGCACGCAGTCCGTCACCAGCGCGGCCACCCGGCGGGTTGCCGTCGCGCCGATGTCCTTGATCAGCGCCGCGTTCTCGTGGGCGAAGATCGCCTCTTCGTCGGCCAGCCAGGGCTCGGCCGCTTCGACGCTGACCCCGAGAACGCGCCGGTTCTGCTGGTCGAAGACCCGGAGGTTCTCGCGATTCACCCGGCGGGCGATGTCCTGGGCATGGCGAGCGAGCTCCAGGATGCGGCGGTCCCAGCGCCGCTGGATGATCTGCTCGAAGAGCGACAAATGGCGGTCGATGTCGTCGAAGCGCGCCGCGGCGTCGTGGTGGCTCTGTACCCGGGAAAGTATGCTCGGGTAGTTCGCCTCGAGCCACTGGTCCATTTCGCCGAACAGGCGGCGTACAGCCGCCCGGAGCCGCGAGAAGTACAGCGACTCGAGGCCGAACGGATGGTGAATGCGCAGCGGTTTGCGGGGCATGCGCGGGAGCTTTTCCCCGCGGGCCCGGGCGGCAGCGATCGCTGCCGCCACCAGTTCGCGACCCGCGGCATGCGAGGGCGCGGCCGGGGCTGCCGACGGAAGGTGTGGCGTCGGCATCGTCTATGCCCACTGCCCCTCGACCTCGGGCGGATTGTCCGAGAGCAGGCTACGGGCCTGCATGTCGAGTTGGAGCTGGGCCCCGGGCTGCTGGCTCCCGAACCGGCTCATGGCGATTTCGTCTGGTGAAGCGGCGCCCATCTGGGCGTAGATCTCGTCCCCTTGCGCCTGCTTGAGGTAGACATCCGCCTGGCCGGTCTCGTCGAGCTGCCAGAGGGGCCGGAACGTGACCGACCACTTCTTTGGCAACTTGCCCTTGGTCGGGCCCTCCTTCGATAGGAGGATGTAGCGGACCAGGCGCTCGATCGGCTCGCGCAGCAGCCGCTCCTGGGCGGCCTTGACGTGGTCGTACCACTGGCGATCCTGGGCCGCTCCGCCCTCGCCCAGCGAAGCACCGGGCGATTCGGCCAGCAGGCGGTTGTGCGGCATGCTCGTCTCGGCGGCCAGCCGGCGCTCGGCCGCGCTTATGAGCTTGTCGAGGCCGGTGACGGTCGTGGCCTGCCGATGGTAGTCCTCGGCCTCGGCGTCGAGCACGATGCCTCGCACCATCGACATGCCGATCTGCATGGCGCGAAAGCGGGCGATGAGCTTCTGGTCGCCACCCTGGCTGCCGTTGGCCATGGCGTCGGCCAGGTTCTTGAGCTTGTAGACCGCGACCGCGAAATCCTGGACGATCGTCGAGGCCGAGTCGTGGACGGTCTGGTAGTTGCGGATCGCGTTGTCGAGTCGCGTCAGGACCGAGTCGCCCCACATCCAGTTCTCGAGCATGATGCGATCGGGCATCCGCAGGCCCTGGAAGACGATCATCCGGGTCTCGTGGATCTCCTGCATCAGCGCTTCCACGCCGAAGATGGGCAGCAGGCGATAGAGCTCGACCTGACCGTACTTGGGCTCGGTCGGATCGCGGTACCAGACCGGCTGCGTAAAGAACTGCCAGCGATCGAGGACGTTG
>JAJXWQ010000071.1 GCA_021781555.1 bacterium | reverse complement strand
ACGTACCTATGCGGCGATCCGCGCCGCCAGAGGCCCGCCAAGGGGATCGACTCGCTCGATGTCCTGGAATCGCGAGACCGGGAGTGATCGCCCTCTTCTATCGATCAGTCTCCCATCCGGGGCCAGAATTGACCGGGATGGCCCGCTCGCCAGCGCGATCGGCCGGACTACCTGGCCTTCTTGACGGCCTCGGTGAGTTCGGGGAGCAACTCGAGCAGGTCTGCGACCACGCCAACGCTGGCTGCCTGGAAGATCGGGGCCTTGGGATTCTTGTTGACGGCGACGATGAAGGGATTGCCCTTGAGGCCGCCCAGGTGCTGGAAGGATCCGCTGATGCCGAGCGCCAGGTAAACCTTGGGCTTGACCGTCTGGCCGGAAGTTCCGACCTGGCGCGCTTTCTCCAGCCACTTGGCGTCGACCAGGGGGCGCGAGCACGACATGACGGCACCCATGGCGTCGGCTAACTCCTCGACGAGCGCGAGGTTCTCTTGCTCGCCGATGCCGCGGCCCACCGAGACCAGGACTTCTTCCTTGGTGATGTCGATGTCGCCGGCTTCGGCCTCGAGCAGCTCCACGAAGCGGCGACGCGCAGCCAGACCGGCGGCGTCGGCCGAGCGGTCGACGACCTTCCCCGCGGCGGATGCCACGGCGGGCGGGAAGGCTCCCGAGCGCACGGTGATGACGGCGCCGTGGGAGACCTCGCAGCGGACGTGCGCGCTGACCTGGCCGTTGAACTCCTGGCGGATCACCTTCAGCGTCTGGCCGTCCAGGCCCTCGGATCCGATCACGTCCGGCACGTAGGCCGCATCGAGCTTGACCGAGAGCCCGGGGCCCAGATCCATGCCCAGCGGGTTGTGTGGAAGAAGCACCATCGCCCCCTGCGGGAGAACCTTGGTCAGCAGCGGGCGCAGGAGCTCGGCGTTGGGATAGCCCAGATCCGGCTGGTCGAACGACCAGACTTCGTCAAAGGCCCTGGCGACCTCCTGGGCGACTGTCTGGACCTGCGGGCCCGACCCGGCCACGAGGGCCACGGGCGAGGAGCCTGCAAAGAGCGTCCGGGCGGCTGCCAGGAGCTCGAGCGCGGAATCGTCCGCCTTGCCGTCCTTGTGGGCTATGAGCGCAAACACGGGTGCGGACATTACTTGAGCCCTCCCTTGGCCTTGAGAAGATGGACGAGCTTCGCGGCGATCTCCTTCGTGGTGCCCTCGATCAGCTCGGCGCCCTTGCCGGTGGCCGGAACGAAGTAGTCCACCCGGCTGACCCGGGCCCCCGACGGTCCGACCGAGCCTGCCTGGATGCCGAGCGCCGCCGCGTCCAGCACCGGGATCTCGACGCTCGCGACCTTGCGGATCCCGCGGATGCCCACGTAGCGGGGTTCGTTGATGCCGGTCTGGACGGAGAGGACGCACGGGGTCTGGATCTCGTTGATCTCCTGGGCGCCCCCTTCGATCTCGCGACCGATCCGGAGGGTCTTGCCATCGCTGACCTCGACCTTGTTGACGAGGGAGGCGTAGGGCCAGTCGAGCATCGCGGCGAGCATGCCCCCGACCTGCGCGGCGCCGTCGTCGGCCTGGGCTCCGGTGAGGACCAGGTCATAGCTCCCCTTGGTCACGGCAGCCTTGAGGATGGAGGCGATGCCGCGGCCATCCGAATTGTCGAAGGCGTCGTCCTGCAAGAGCAATCCCTGCCCGGCGCCCATGGCCATCTCCCGCCGCACCACCTCCTCGGCCTCGCTGCTCCCGACCGAGACCACGGTGACGTTCCCGCCTTCCCGCTCGGCGATCGCGATGGCCTCCTCGACGGCATAGTTGTCCCATTCGTTGACGGAGTAGGTCAGGTCATCCCTGCGGATGTCCCGACCGCCGTCGTCGACGACGATCTCGTTCTCGGCAGAGTCGGGAACGCGTTTGATGCAGACCAGTATTTCCATGCAGCCTTTCTCCCAGCAAGCGGCCCTGTGGAACCCCTTTGGGGTCGTGTCAGTGCCGCAGATTCCTGATCGCTCTCGGGTTCAGTCCTCGAGCTGGCCCTCCACCAGTTCGCAGAGGTCGATGGCTTCCATCGTGCCCTCGAGCCCGGCGACTTTGATGGCATCCTCGATGTTGGCGAGGCAGTACGGGCAGGCCGTCACGATGACGTCGGCGCCAGCCTTTTGGGCCTGCTCGACGCGGACGACGCTCATGCGACCTTCCTCCTTGGGCTCGTAGAACAGATTGAGGCCCCCGCCGCCGCAGCAAAAGGAGCGATCGCGGCAGTTGCCGGTCATCTCCACCCGCTTGAGGCCCGGGATCGCGTCGATGGCCTGGCGCGGATCTTCGTACACCCCGTTGTGCCGACCGAGGTAGCAGGGATCGTGGTAGGTGTACGTCCGCCCATCGGCGTCCTTGGGCTTGAGCTTGAGCTTGCCGTTCTTGACGCCCTGCGCGATGACCTCGCTCATGTGTTGCACCGGCGGCAGGTCCGTGTAGTCGTTCTTGAGGGCGTTGTAGGCGTGCGGATCATTGGTGACGATGCGGGTCGCGCGAGATTCCTTGATGGCCTCGGTATTGTGCTCCTTCAAGGAGACGAAGAGCATCTCTTCGCCGAATCGTCGGACCTCGTGACCGCTGTCTTTCTCGTCTTTACCCAGCACCGCGAAATCGACGCCGGCCTTGGAAAGGATGTGGGCCGTGGCCTGGGCGATCTTCTGCATGCGGGCGTCGTAGGAGGTCATGCTGTCCACGAAATAGAGGGTATCGGCCGTGTCGCCGTTCTCGACGAGCTTGACCTCGCACTTGGCATTTGCCGTCCATTCGGCCCGCTTCTTTTCGAGCTTGCCCCAGGGGTTGCCCCGCTTCTCGAGGGAACTCAGGGGTTTTTGCAAGGATTGGGGCACGGTGCCGGCGTCGACCAGGCCCCGGCGCAGATCCACGATCTTGTCGATGTACTCGATCCCGAGCGGGCACTCTTCCTCGCACGCCCCGCAGGTGGTGCATGACCAGATCTCATCTTCGCTGTAGATCTTGCCCACCAGCGGTTCCGAAGCGGCCGGGGGCTGCCCCAGCAGGGGGTACTGCGCGTAGGCGTACTGCCGGGCCTTGATGCTGATAAACCGGGGCGACAGCGGGCGCTTGACGCGGTTGGCCGGGCAGCGATCGGAGCAGCGGCCGCAATCCGCGCAGCTGTAGAAGTCGAGGATGTGCTTCCAGGTGAAGTCCTCGAGCCTCTTCACGCCGAACGACTCGATCTCGTCGAGCTGGGCATCCGAGAACCCGTGGCGAACGGGCTTGATGGTACCTGACCGCACGCGCATGAAGAACACGTTGAAGATCGAGGTCAGGACGTGGAAATGCTTGCCCAGCGGCAGGAAGCAGAGGAAGAAGAAGAAGGTCAGATCGTGGATGGCGAACGCAGCCACGTTGATCGCGGACAGCGTGGCGAGCGGGGCGCCATGCAGGAGGTGCTCGAAGCCCCAGACGAGTGTCAGGGCTGGAGCCCGGGCGCCTGTTGCAGCCAGGACGCTGGCGTCGATCAGGCTCTCGGCGACGAGCAGCGTGGCGATGAGACCGAGGATGAACAGGGCCTCCGGCGTGTGATCCTTGCCCATGGCCGGCGGAACCTCGTACCGCTGGCTCTTGAAGAAGGCCCGGCGCACGGCCAGCACGGCCACCACGACCAGGAGGATCGTGCTGGTGTAGTCCTTGAGGACGCCGTAGCCCTGGCCGAACGCACCATGGAAGCCAGGCAACACGAAGCCGTCCACGAATCCCGCCACCACGAGCTGCGCGGACCTGGCCAGGAGGATCAAGAACCCGAAGAACAAGACCATGTGCAGGACGCCGATGAGCAGATACCGCGGGTGGCGCCACTGGGCCAGCCACAGCTTGAGCGTCAAGAACGCGCGCCGCCCGATGTCCTTCAGGCGCGGATCCGGCGCGGCGCGGCGCAGCAACACCAGGCGGCGCGCCAGGATCCAGGCGAAGACGCCCAGGCCCACCAGGGGGATCAGCAGAAACAGCACCCGGGCAGGTACCCCGGCGACCACGGCCGTTGCAGGCGAAAAGGGCTCTGGGACCATCTATGACTCCGGTTTATCCACCTGGCAGGGTTTCGCGGCGCGGCGCCCGACCTTGCCAGGGACCATTCTCAGGGTTCGGGGGCGCCTCGCCGCACCCGTCCGAGGTACCTGCGCCTTCCCGCCCCGGCCGCGGCGATCGGACCGGGGTCCCCCCTGGAGGAGCTTGGGGGGAGATTCGGGGGAGGGATGCACTCGTCGCCGGCTCACTTTCCGCCGAAGGAGTCCTCGAGGATGTCGTTGGCGGTCGTGGAACCCGAGAGGATGGCCTCCAGGTGTCCCATCGCCACCGGCAGGAGCGTCTGGGCGAAGAACTCGGCGCTCTTGATCTGGCCCTCGTAGAAGGCCGCGTCCTTGTCCTTGGCGCCCTTGCCGAGGGCCTCGGCGGCGATCTGAGCCCGCCACAGGGCCATCCAGCCGGTGACCACCTCGCCGCAGGCCATCATGAAGGGGTGGGCGTGGGCAGCGGCGTTGAGCAGATCGCCGTACATGGCGGTCACGCCCATGTGTCGGGCGACCTCCTCGAGGCGGAGGACCAGGGGCTCCATCTTCTCGGCCAGCGGGGCGGTGCGATCGACCCCCCGGGCGGCCGTCAAGGTGGCGTGGATCTCCTCGAACAGGTCCCGGATGGGCTTGCCTCCGTTCTGCCCGAGCTTGCGGCCCAGCAGATCGAGAGCCTGGATGCCGTTGGTGCCCTCGTAGATGGCCGAGATGCGGACGTCGCGCAGCAGCTGCTCGACCGGGTAGTCCCGGATGTAGCCGTAGCCGCCGTACACCTGCATGGCCGTGCTGCAGACGTCGAAGGACCGCTCGGTCCCGAATCCTTTGGTGATGGGGATGAGGAAGTCGATCAGCCCCTGGAAGCGATCCTTTTCCTCGGGATCCGCGGCCAGCGCCACACGATCGTTGCAGTAGGCGATGTAGTACGACAGGCTGCGGAGGGCCTCGACGTAGACCTTCATCGTCAGCAGCATGCGGCGCACGTCGGGGTGCTGGATGATCGGGATGGCGGGGGCGTTCTTGTCCCTCATCTTGAGCAGGGAGCGGCCCTGGATCCGCGTGCGTGCGTAGTTGAGCGCGTACATGTACGCGGCACTGGCCAGCGTCATGCCCTGGTTGCCCACCATCAGGCGGGCGTCGTTCATCATCAAGAACATGGCGCTCATGCCCTTGTTGGCCTCGCCCAGGAGCGTACCGCGGCACTTGCCCTTGCTACCCAGAGACAGCGCGCAGGTGGCGTTGCCATGGATGCCCATCTTCTCTTCGATGCCGGTGCAAACGATGTCGTTGGGCTCGCCGAGGCTGCCGTCGTCATTGACCCAGATCTTGGGCACCAGGAAGAGCGAGATGCCGCCCGTCCCGGCCGGGGCGCCTTCGATGCGAGCCAGGACCGGATGGATGATGTTCTCGGTCATGTCGTGCTCGCCGCCCGAGATGAAGATCTTGTTGCCGACGATGGAATAGGTGCCATCACCGTTGGGCGTGGCGGTCGTGGTGAGGGCGCCGACGTCGGATCCCGCATCTGGTTCGGTCAGGAGCATCGTGCCGGCCCACTGGCCCGAATAGAGCTTCTTGAGGAAGAGCTTCTTCTGCTTGTCGTTCCCGAAGGTCTCGATCAGCTTGCCGGCCCCGTGGGTGAGCCCGGAATGCATCAGGAAAGCGACGCCGGCCGCCATCAGGTACTCGGAGGCCGCGTTGGCGACGACCCTTGGCATGCCCTGGCCGCCCACCTCGGGATCCTCGTTCATGGCCATCCACTCGCCGTCCCGCAGGGCCTTCCAGGCCTTGTGGTAGGACTCCGGGACCGTCACCTTGCCGGCCTCGAAGCGCGCTCCGATGCGATCGCCGTCGACCTGTGTGGGGAGAATCTCCTTCATCGCCAGGTTCCGGGCCTCGGACACGATGAGATCGATCGCCTTGCGATTGAAGTCGGCAAAGCGCTCGTCCTTCGCCAGGGACTCGACGCCGAGTTGTTCGTGCAGCACGAAATCGATATCTCGACGATCCGCAAGAATCTGGGCCATGGTGCCTCCTTGGGCTATAGACGGGGGGATGGTGGAAAAGTAAAGAAAATCACGCGAGCGAATGGGCGCCGTGGCGTCAGACGCGTTCGAAGACGGTGGCGATGCCCTGTCCCATCCCGATGCACATGGTGGCCACGCCGGTCTGGCGATCGCCGGCCTTCATCAGGTGCAAGAGGGTGGTCGTGATCCGCGCCCCGGAGCAGCCCAGCGGATGCCCGAGTGCGATGGCGCCACCGTTGAGATTGACCTTCTGCTCGGTGTGGTCGCGCAGCTGCAGATCCTTGAGCACCGGCAGGCTCTGGGCGGCGAAGGCCTCGTTGAGCTCCCAGAGGTCGATGTCGGTGGTCTTCATCTGGGCCCGGGCCATGGCCTTCTTGACCGCCGGGACGGGGCCGTAGCCCATGATCGACGGATCCACGCCAGCTGTGGCCATGGCCTTGATCCTGGCCATCGGCGTCAGGCCGAGGGCCTTGGCACGGTCAAGGGTCATGACCAGGAGGGCGGAGGCCCCGTCCGAGATCGCCGAGGAGTTTCCGGCGGTGACGGTGCCGTTCTTGGGGTCGAAGGCGGGCTTGAGAGCCGCCAAGGCCTCGAGGTTGGCGTCGTCACGGATGACCTCGTCGCGATCGCAGACCACGGCAAAGCCGTTCTCGTCGTGGCCCTCGATGGGGATGATCTCGTCCTTGAAGCGGCCCTCGCGGGTGGCTGCGGCAGCCCTTTGATGCGAGCGGAGGGCGAACTGATCCTGCGCGGCGCGGGTCACTCCGTGCATCTTGGCCAGGACCTCGGCCGTCAGTCCCATCATGCCCGAGGCCTTGGCCGCGTACTTGCTGAGAGCGGGATTGGGATCGATGCCGTGGCTCATCGGAATGTGGCCCATGTGCTCGACGCCGCCCACGACGAATACCTCGCCGTTACCGGTCATGGCCGCCATGGTGGCCGCGTGGAGCGCGCTCATGGAAGAGCCGCACAGGCGATTGATGGTCTGGGCGCTGGCCGTGTGGGGGATGGCGGTCATCAAGGAGGCAAAGCGGGCGATGTTGAAGCCCTGCTCCAGGGTCTGCTGCGCGCAGCCCCAGATCACGTCCTCGACCTCGGCGGGATCGACCTTGGGATTGCGCGACAACAGCGCGTTGATGACGGCCGCCGAGAGGTTCTCGGCGCGGACATTGCGGAACATGCCCCCCTTGGAGCGGCCCATGGGGGTGCGTACGGCATCTACGATGACGACGTCTTTCATCTGTGGTCCATCCTCCCTCGCGGCGCTCGGGCAGTGACTCGAGGGAACCCGCAGGTTCCCTCGAGCTCTCTCCGGCTGCGGGCAAGCTGCTGCGCCGATTGGCACATACGGTGGCGAAGATTCGGTCTTGAGTGCTGCCGTCCCTGGGGCGGCTGGCAGTGCTGGGCTGGAACTTGAGTCTTGCCTCGCGGCGCTCGGGAAGTAACGTCCGCACAGGCGGCGCCGGCTTGGCTCCGGGGGGCGGCCGTCACTGGATAGCCTCGTGGAAGGTGCGGCCGGTCTCGGCAAGCTGCCGCATCTGGGCGGTGGGTTCGTAGAGCTTGCCGAGGGACTCGAAGGCGCCGGCTCGCTTGCAAAGCTTGTCGATGCCCACAGCGTCCGCATAGCGGAAGGGACCGCCCCGGAAGGGCGGGAAGCCCAGGCCATAGACCAGCCCTACATCCACCTCTACGGGGGTGTTGACGATCTTGTCCTCGAGGCAGCGCGAGCACTCGATGAGCAGCGGGAGCATCATCCGGTCGATGATGTCCTGGTCGGTGACGGATGCGCTCTTGTCCTCGCGGACCAGGGGCCCGAGCAGCTCGCGGACGGCGGGATCGGCCTCCTTGCGGGGAGCGCCCTTCTTGTCGGGCACGTACGCATAGAAGCCCTTGCCGTTCTTCTGGCCATAGCGGCCGGCCTCGAACATGACCTGCGTTGCGGTCCGGCCCGCGGATGCCATGCGGTCGGGGAACCCCTGGGCCATGACGGCGGTGGCGTGCTCGGCGGTATCGATGCCAACCACGTCGAGGAGGTACGCGGGACCCATCGGCCAGCCGAACTTCTCCATCACCTTGTCGATCCGGACGAAGTCCACGCCGTCGTTGACCAGCATGGCGAAGCCGGCAAAGTAGGGGAAGAGGACCCGGTTGACCAGGAAGCCCGGGCAGTCGTTGACGACGATGGGCGTCTTGCCCAGCGACAGGGCGTAGCTCACGGTCGTCGCGACGGCGCGATCGCTCGTCTTGGCGCCGCGGATGACCTCGACCAGGGGCATCCTGTGTACCGGGTTGAAGAAGTGCATCCCGCAGAAGTTCTCCGGGCGCTCGAGCGATTCGGCCAGGCGCGTGATGGAGATGGTCGAGGTGTTGCTCGCCAGGATGGTTTCGGGCCGGACGTGGGTCTCGACCTCGGCCAGAACGGACTTCTTGATTTTCTCGTTCTCGACGACGGCCTCGACCACGAAATCGGTGCTACTGAGGTCGCCATAAGACAGGCTGGGGCGGATCCGGGAGAGGATATCGCCCATCTCCGCGGCAGTCATCCGCCCGCGATCGACGCGCTTGAGCAGGAGCTTCTTGGCCTCGGACATGCCGAGGGCCAGAGCCTTGTCCTGGATGTCCTTCATCACGATGGGCACGCCCCGGCTCGCGGACTGGTAGGCGATGCCACCGCCCATGATGCCCGCTCCGAGTACGGCGGCCGCTTGGACCTTGTCCGCGGCCTTGGCCATTTTCTTGGCGACCTTGCCGACGTACTGGTCGCCCAGGAACATCGCTACCAGGTTGAAGGCCGTGGGGGTCTTCGCGATCCGAGCGAAGCCCGCGGCCTCGATCTTGAGGGCATCGTCGCGGTCCCGGGTCGCACCCTGCTGGATGGCGTTGACGGCCGCGACCGGCGAGGGGTAGTTGGGCCCGGCCTCGGCGGCGACGAAGGCCTTGCCGCCCTCGAACACCATCATGGACTCGATTGCGTTGAGCTTGAGCGGGGAGACCTTCTCCTGGCGGCGGGCACGCCAGTCGCGGCGGCCGGAAATCGCCTCCTGCAAGAGGACGAGGGCGGCATTGCGGACCTGGTCGGGCGCGACCACGGCGTCGACGACGCCGGTCTTGAGGGCGTCCGCCGCACTGTACTGCTTGCCCGTCGCGATCCACTCGATGGCATTGTCCGCGCCGACCCGGCGCGACAGGCGAACCGTGCCACCCCAGCCCGGGTAGATGCCCAGCTTGGACTCCGGCACCCCGATGCGGGTAGCCGAGGACATAACCCGGTAGCTGGCCGACAGGGCGAACTCGAGCCCGCCGCCGAACGCAAAGCCGTTGATCGCCGCGACGCTCGGGAAGTCGAAGTCTTCGATGGTCGAGAAGATCCGATCCACGTGGAGGAGCCAGTCGGTGAGATCCTCTTCGGAGCCCTTGAAGAACTTCGGGAACTCGGTGACGTCGGCTCCGACCACGAAGACGTCCTTGCCCGAGCTCAGGAGGAGGCCCTTGATGCCGGTCTGGGCCTTGATCAGGTCGACGGCCTGTGCGAGTTCTTCCAGGGTGGCCTTGTTGAACTTGTTGACAGAGTCGTCCTTGAGGTCGAGCTTCAGCTCGACGACGTCGCCCTCGAGCATGTAGCTCTGGACACATTGCCCCTCGAATTTCATCTGACGGACGCTCCTTTGCACCGTGCGGGGTTCTTTGGCTGGTTGGGATCCACGGACCGGCCGGAACTCGGTTGGCCCTGCTGCCGCTTGGTGGCGGTCACGAGACCCGAGCCGGTTCGGCGGTGAAGGCCAGGTCGTGGACAAGGCGACCTTGGGGTTCCAGGACCGGAGCCGCGCCAGCTGGCGGCTGCCGCAGCCGATCGGTTCCAATGGTACCCTATTTTCACGACCTAACTTTAGTCATGACTAAAGTAGCAGACGATCGCCCTGCCGAACTCCGGGTAGAGCCCCGAGTCCCGGGTCCCCCGCTCGAGGGGCCACGCGAGGCAGCTGGCCAGTCAGGGTGGGCGGGCGTCAGCGAGATCTGACCAGCAACGCGCCCCCCAGGGACAGATGCGGCAGCTCGACGTGCCCGGCCTGGACGACGTGCCGGTCTCCGGTGAGCAGGTCGGTAAGCCGCGTGCCATCAGGGAATCCGCCCGCGGGCAGGGTGACGTCCGCGCTGGCGCTGGCGGCGTTGAGGACCACGACGAGGCGGTCGCGGCCGAGCTGCCTCTCGTAGGCGAAGACGTCCTGGCGATCGTCTGTGAGCAGGGTCTGGAACGATCCCGTCCGGAGCGCGGGATGGGCCTTGCGCAGGGCGATGAGGCGCCGGTAGAACGCGTGCGTGGCAAGGTTCCAGTGCTTGCGGTTCCAGTCGAAGCAGCCCCGGTCGCCGGGATCCTTCGGACCGCTCATGCCGATCTCGTCGCCGTAGTAGATGACGGGCGCCCCCGGATAGGTGAACTGGACCAGGGCCGCCAGCCGCTGGCGCGCCGCATCCCCGCCCATGGCCGTGAGCAGGCGCTCGGTATCGTGGCTGCCGAGCAGGTTGAACATTCCGTCGGTGGCCGTGCCTTCGTCGGCACGCTGAGCTGCGAGCGTGGCGTCGAACGCGCTGGGCGAGGTCTTGCCCGCGGCGAACCCAAGGACCGCATCCCGGAAGGGGTAGTTCATCGTGGCGTCGAACTTGTTCCCGCGGATCCAGGCGCGGGGATCGGTCCAGATCTCTCCGACGAGGTAAGCATCCGGATTGATCGCCTTGACCGCCTTGCGGAAGTCCTGCCAGAACCCGGGCTGCGTGATCTCGTTGGGAACGTCCAGGCGCCAGCCGTCGATTCCCTGGCGGCCCCAGAACGGTACGACCTTGTCGAGGATGTACGAGCGAACGGCGGGGTTGGCATAGTTGAGCTTGGGCAGGCTCCAGAGGCCCCACCACGACGCATAGTTGGGCTTGGGCTGTTCGACTACCGGGAATCCGTAGAAGGTGTACCAGGTCCAGTAGGGCGAAGTCGGTCCCTTGGCCACCGCTTCCTTGAAGGCGTGGAAGGTGGTGCCCGTGTGGTTGAAGACGCCGTCGAGGATGACGCGGATGTGTGCGGCGTGCAGGTCGTGCACCAGGGCGCGGAAGTCCGCCAGAGTCCCGAAGTGCGGGTCGATCTTGAGGTAGTTGGTGGTGTCGTACTTGTGGTTGGACGGCGCCTGGAAGATGGGGTTGAGGTAAATCGCCGTCACCCCCAGGCGCCGCAAGTAGCCGATGTGCTGACGAATTCCGGCCAGATCGCCACCGAAGAAGTTGTTGGGCGTGGGTACGCCGCCCCAGGGCTGCACCCCCGGAGGATCGTTCCGCTTGTTCCCGTTGGCGAAGCGCTCGGGAAAAATCTGGTAGAAGACCGCGTTCTTCACCCACTGCGGCGCATCGACACGTCGACCCGCGGGAGCGGCCCCGGTGGCTCCCAGGCCAAGGGTCGATGCCGCCACCAAGGCGATGGGGGCGAACTTGCGCAGCGTGTTCAGGGGCACGGTCAAGATCCTCGACAGCAGGGCTGGCCCAGCGTAGCACACGGGCACGGGCCGCGGGGAGGCGAGGGCCGGCGGGTCGTCGGGGCGAGCCGGTTCCGTCCGCGTGGCTGATTCCGCCCCACATCTCGTATGCTGTTCGAGAAGCCTCGCTGCCGGCGAGGTCCTGCCGCTGAGCGGGGGGCGCGAGGAGCGATTCTGGAAAACCACGACATCAGGAGGTCTCGGGCGCTGTTGAGCCTCGCCGTGGGCGTGGCCGTCATCGCGTTCTGGCTGAGGGTCACGGGCCAGATCCGGGGCATCGAGAACGACCTGTTCTGGCACCTCGACGTCGGCCGCTGGATCCTGGCCCACCATGCCGTCCCGACCCGCGACATCTATTCCTGGACGGCAGCGGGACGGCGGTGGCTCGACCAGGAGTGGCTCGGTGAGGCCCTCTTGGCGAAGCTTTTCGCCAGCGGAGGGGCCAGGGCTCTCTTTGCCCTGCACTGGCTGCTGCTGGCGGCGATCTTTCTTGGCCTGCTGTCGGTCTACCGAGCGGCCGGAGCCGAATTTGGCCTGGCTGCCATCGGCGCGCTCGTGTCGTCGTTGCTCCTGTTCGGCGTCTTCACGCTGCGCTTGCAGGTGTTCTCGGTGCTGGGCCTCGTGCTCACGGTCCGCGTGCTGCAGGCCTGGTGGAGCGACGGTCGGATTCCTGGATGGGCCTGGTTCTTTCCCGCCTGGGTCGTCTTGTGGGCGAACCTCCACGGCGGCGGAGCGATCATCGGTCCCGCCACGCTGGCGATCGCCCTGTCGGTCGAGGTCCTGGCGCGGCGACGCGACCGGATCGGGCCGCTGGCGATTCTCGCCGCCGTGTCCGCGGCCTGCCTGCTGATTAACCCCGCGGGGGTGCGACTGATCGCCTATTCCCTCCGGACGCTCGGGGATCCCCGGGTGCGAGCCATGAACGCCGCCGTGATGGAATGGCAGCCCTTCGATCTTCACGACCAGCCGTTCCAGTTCCTGCTCGCCTACCTGGGGTGGTTGCTGGTTACGGGCTGGAGCGGCAAAGTGCGCGTGCCCCGGTCGCAGCTGGCCGTGGCGGTGGTCTGGGGGGCCTTCGGGTTGACCGCGATGCGGAACGTCCCCCTGGCCATCGTGGGTTCTGCGCCCCTGGCGGCTACCCTTCTGGCCAGGTGTCAGGAGAGCCTGGGTGCGTGGCCCAGGGGCCGGAAGCTCGCCGTGGTGCTGTACTCCCTGGCGCTGGTGGGGATGAACGTCATTCCCGCGGCGGCCCTGCTGCGCCAGGGAAGGATCGAGAACGGCAGCGCGTTCCCCTCGCCGCGTGCGATCGCCGCTTTGAAGCGCGATTGCCGGGATTGCCGGCTCCTGAATTACTACGACTGGGGCGGAATCATTTCGTTTCTTGCCTATCCAGAGGTCAAGGTCTTCATTGACGGGCGGCAGTACCTCTTCGGTCCTCGGCTCATGGCCGCGCACGACTCGATGATCTGGACCGAACCGGGCTGGCGGTCGGACCTGGCCCGCTACCGCATCGACGCCGTGTTCGTGCCTGCTCGCTTGCCGTTGGTGCGAGCGCTGGCCAAGAACCCCGCCTGGAAGATCCGGTACGCCGGTCCCGAGTCAGCGCTCATCGTGCGCGAATCTTGACCCCGAACAGCGTCTGCGCCGCCACCGAGGATCGAGGTGCGCGCCGGGTAACTCGCCCGCAAGTCAGCGGCGTACTCGAAGAAAGCCCGCCAGGACTCGCATCCTGACGGGCTTCATACCTAGCGGGGTTGACGGGGCTCGAACCCGCGACCTCGGCCTTGACAGGGCCGCATTCTAACCAGCTGAACTACAACCCCCGGGGGACAACGATACTATCTGACGGACTGCCGGCTGTCAAATACCGCCCTTGTGAGCTTGCGGCGGGTTGACGGGGGCCGAAGGGCCCGCGGTACAGGGGGGCCTGCGCAAGGGCTGCGCGGGATGCCCGGCTTGCTGGACGGATGGGCGCTCGCGGCTCGCGCCGGCGCTGCCTCGAGCTGTGTTTGACCGGCTCCTCGCCGGACGTTACCCTGGGGATCCGAGGGCGGCTCCGGATGCGGCTCCCGGATCCTGGAGGCGAAGGGGTCCTGGTGGGCCCAGCGGTCTTCAAAGCCGACTTTGGGGCGGCAAACCCGGCCCAGGTGGGTTCGATTCCCACACGCCTCCGTCGCTCGCCATGGCTCGCGAGTTCGAACAGGCCCCTCTGTGCGGTCGCTGCGCTGCGCAACCGGTCCCCGTTTGACTCCTTTGGCCCGCTTCTTTCCATGCGAAGCGCGCTAATCCTCGATGAGGAAATCGTCCTCGGGATCGACCATCACGACCCGGCAGATCGGGCACTCGTTGGCCAACTTTTCGGGGTCCTGGAGGTCTTCCAGGCTCCAGGCGTACGAGTGGCCGCACTCGGGGTACTGCTTCGTGATCCTTACGTGCTGCATGTGCCTCGCCCTCCAGGCGCATTATAGTCCCCCCAAGGACCCCGGACGGAGACGAGGCCGCCCCTGGATGTGTGATTAAATATTGGTTAAGGATACGGCCATTCTATTAAGCTGCCAATAACGATTCGTTGGGTCGGTTGAGCGCCGCGCCGAGACAATGTTAGGTTATTCTTGGCTTAAGTAATGGTTAACCGCTGTCTGGCGGGTCTCGTCACCCGGAGGGGAGTTTGCGCGCCGAACGATCGATTGCCTTGGTCGGCCTCGTGGGCCTGCTGGGGCTGGCAGGGTGCGGCACGAACGGGTACACGGGCCTTGGCCTGGAGTCGAGCGGCGGCACGGATGCCGGCCTGGCCTACTCGCGCCACGGCGTTGCCGCCATCCTGGTCAAGGCGATCGGTCCGCTCTCGGAATCAAGCCAGCTCGCCGACCTCGGCGCGCAAGAGGTCGGTCTCGATCCGGCCCTGACGGCCATGGGCTGGCGGCGCCTCGCGGTTCCATCCGGGAGCGTGGGCAAGGCGCTGGCGGAGGTGTACGGGGATCCGAACGTCGTCGCAGCCGAGCCGGACCGTGAGCTAGACGCCCCGCAGCTTCCGCCGGCTCCGGTGCTGCTGACCTCGGGAACGGTTTTGGGGTCCTCGCCGTTGCCGGCTCCGAACTCGCTGCAATATGCCCCCCAGATCACCCGAGCCGAAGAGGCCTGGTCGATCAGCACCGGCCAGGGCCAGGTCATCGCGGTCGTCGACAGCGGCATCGACCCCGGTCATCCGGACTTTGCCGGGAGGATCGCCCCTGGCTGGAACACGATCCAGAACACCGACAACGACCGCGATGACTACGGCCACGGGACGCATTGCGCCGGAATCGCGGCGGCGTATGCCAGCGGGCCCGACGGCGTGATGGGCATCGCTCCGGGTGCCACCTTGCTCCCTGTCAAGGTCCTGCGAGCCGATGGTTCCGGGTCTGACTCTTCGGTCGCCAGCGGCATCACGTGGGCCGCCGAACACGGCGCCACGGTCATCAGCCTGTCCCTGGGCGGACCGGCCGATGCGAAGGTCCTTGACGACGCCGTCGCGTATGCCCTGTCCCGCGGCTGCTCGGTGGTGGCGGCGATGGGTAATGCCGGCGATCACGTGAAGTCCTTTCCCGCAGCCGTCCCGGGGGTGATCGCGGTGGGCGCGACGGACCGCAAGGACCGGATCGCCAGCTTCAGCCAGTACGGCAGCTGGAACTCGGTCAGCGCGCCCGGAGTGGGCATCTACTCCACGTTTCCGACGTACCACGTGACGCTGAACAACGAGGGCTTCTCGGAAAATTACGCTTCGCTCGACGGGACGAGCATGGCGACTCCCGCGGTCGCGGGGGCCGTTGCCGACATCCGGGCGGCCCGGCCGCGGCTGCTACCCAGCCAGATCAAGGCAATTCTTCAGGATTCGGCGGACAAGGTCGCAGGCCGGACGGCGTTCGACTCGCACTACGGCTACGGACGCATCGACGTGCTGGCAGCCCTTCGGGCGCAGTAGGCCACACCGCCCTCCCCCGGCGGGGGGCATCCGCAGCGGACGCTCTGCCCTTGGGCTCGAGAGAGGGTCGCTCTGGCGGCGCGGGGCGTCACGCCCGACCGGCCGCTAGGTGGTCGGAGGTACGGCCGCCGCGGCGATGGCCCCGGACTGGAGGGCGGCGGAAGCGATGCTGTCTCCGTTCTGGGGCAGGGCCGATGAAGCCCCGCTTGCCGAGGTGACCGGGCGGAAAATGGCGAGCTGGATCAGCTGTTGCAGGGAATTGATGACGTTGGCCTGGCTCGGTTCGATCAGATTCGAGCCATCCAGCGAGCCGAGGTTGACCTCGTCGATGCCCTTCAAGGAGTTGCCCACGGCGAGCTTGCGGAGCTGCTGGAGCACCATCATGACCGCCGCTCGCTGGTTCCCGTCCATCTGGACGGCGAGGTTGTGCAGGATCGCCTGCAGTTGCTCGTAGTTGAGCGGGGCGCCCGGCCCCTGCATCTGCTGGAGCAGCTGGATGAGGTTCCGGATGATCTGCTGGAGCCGGTCGATCATCGCATCGATATCGCCCAGGGAGCCACCGGACAGGAGGGCCTCGGCGTCTTGCAGAACCCCCATGAGCAGGGCGGCGATCTCCGGCGGGAGGTCTGCCAGCATCGACTTGAGCTCGGCGATGAGCGCCTGGAGCTTGAGCTGCGCGGGGCTGGCCTGGACGGGGCCGTTGCCGTTGTACTGCGTCAAGGGCGAAGTGCCGCGCTGCGCGGTCAAGACATCGGCGATGTTGTCCATGGATCCTCCCAGTGGAAGAAAGCTCTTCCCCTCTGTCGTATTCCCTGGTGGAGTTCTGTTTCTTTCGTATCCTAGCGAGTATTTCATCACCGCCAAAAGCTGGGGTTTGCCTCTTAATGAGGCCATGATGGTCTGGCAGAGGAACGCCCGGCGCCCGAAGTCGCTTCGCGGCGACGGGCGGAGCTGTCCTGGCTGGCCCGGCGCGGCCATGGTCTCGGTCGTTGCGGTCTTCTTGGCCCTGGCGGCTTCGGGTTGTGCCGGAAGGCTGGCTCGCTTCGACTACCAGGAGCCAGCTGCTCCACCGGTACCGCCCCCCGCTGCACGAATCGTCCCGGCAGTCCCGCCGCAGCCGCAGAGCAGCAACCCGCTCACCCGAGATCAGCTCCTGGCTTTCATCCACTGGCGCAACGACAAGCTGGACGGGCCGTCGGCTGATCATCTCGCCGACCTCATCATCACCGACAGTCAGGCGGCCAACCTGGACGATCGCCTGGTGGCTGCGGTGGTGGCGGTGGAGTCCTCGTTCGACGCGACGGCGCGGTCATCCACGGGCGCCCAGGGCCTGGGCCAGCTCATGCCCGACACGGCCCACCAGGTCGGGGTCACGGATCCGTACGACCCGGACCAGAACCTGGAGGGCACGGTGCGCTATCTGGCCTGGTTGCTGGCGCTCTGGAACGGTCGCGCTGACCTGGCTCTGGCGTCGTATGCGACCGGGCTCAACACCGTGCGCCATGAGATCGAATCGGGTCAACCGCTGGGACCGGCCCAGACGCATTACGTGCAGCTGGTCCGGGGCATGTACGAGCGTCTGCTCTAGGAGCCTGTCGGCGATAAGACCCAAAGACTGACCGACCGTGAGGTGGGGGCCCGAAAGGAAAAACCCGTGCCTCGAGAGCGCATGGTCCGTCCGAGGGGATCACGGGGCCGTGCTGCGGCAGCCTAGCGTGCTGATTCCCTTCTGCTCTGCTCTGGCCCTCAGCCGAGGGCCTGCACTCGCGCACCGATCCGGAAGAGCTTCAGGAGGTTGTGGGTAAGGCAGACGATGTCCCACTCGGCGGAGGCCCTTTCAAGTCCGCGGAACGAGAACCGCCGGAAGCCGCGTACCTCCTTGATCTGACCAAATACAGGTTCCACGATTGTCTTCCGGAGCTTGTAGACGGCCTGGCCTGCTGTGCTGGTCAATTTTTCGCGCATCAACCTGGCGGCTTCACTCTTCGGGCTGCCCGTTCCGCCATCCTTTGCGGGCTTGCCCTCCCGGTGGTTGGGCGGAACATACAGATCAACCGGCGCTACACGTGGGTCCGTTACGTTCGCTTCGCTGAAATAGCCAGCGTCGGCCAGGACCG
>JAJXWQ010000070.1 GCA_021781555.1 bacterium | reverse complement strand
CCCTGGCCGCCAGCCTGGCCATGCTGGTTGCCCCGGGCTGTATCCTGGTCCCTGGCGCCGGCGGTCTTTCGGGCATCTCGCTCGGTACTACGGGCGGTGCCGGGACGATCGTGGTCGCCGGTCTCGCGGCCAACCCTACCAACATTGCCGACGCCAACAGCCGGATCACCTTCACCGTCGTGGCCCAGGACAACAATGCCCTGCCGATGCAGTACACGTGGTCGGCGACCAAGGGGACGTTATCGGCTACGGCGGGCCAGATGGTCTACTGGAGCCCCGACAACTCGGCCGGTCAGGTGGATAGCGGCACCGCCACGGTGATGGTGCTCATCACCGATTCCAGCGGCGCAAGCCAGGAGGCGGCGGTCAACCTCACGATCCAGCCGAACGGGCAGACCCAGGTCTCGGCCCCGAGCACGGCTCCGGCCGCGACGCCGGCGCCCACGTCCTCTCCGTCGGCTACGCCTTCACCCTCGCCGTCGGCGTCTCCGTCGGCGTCTCCGTCCGTGTAGCACTTCAGCGCGCTGCGCAACCGGGCCCCGTTTGACTCCTCGGGCCCCGAACCCATTCAAACCGGAGGACCTTGATCACTTCCTTGCGCCAACAGGGTCAAGGGAGCGGAGCCTGACGGCTTCGCTCCCTTGACCCGTTGGATGGGGTTGATGGGTGTGTGGGGTTGGGTGGGGTCAGAAAATCTGCGAGACGACTACCGCTTGCCCGCCTGGACCTGGGCCAGTGCCGCCATGAGCTTGGAGGCCACGGCGTTGCCGGGGTGGAAGGGGTAGTGCATGAGGTTGCCGCTCGGGCTGGGGGTGGGGGTGGGGTTGCTCGGCGTGCCAGACTGGCCAGGGTTGACCACGAGCTGGCCGGGCACGCTCGGGTTGGGGTCGGGGACCGGGCCGGCGCCCGGGATGATCACGTCCGCCAGGGCCGCAGAATCGGCGTGGCGCTCGGAAGCATCGATGGCGCCCTTGATCCCGCCAGCGACACCGGCCACGACCGTGCCGAGCAGGATGGCCGAGCCGACCACTTCGAGGGCGGGAACCGCGAGTCCCGTCGCCGTACCGGCGATCGCATCGGCGCCCACGCCTCGGACCAAAGCCAGCGTCGTGCCGCCCGCAAGGCCGACTGCACCGACCGCGGCGATGCTCCCGATGATGCCCTTGGCAGATCCAAGGGTCGCGTCGGCGGCACTCGCGATACCGTGCCCGACGCCCCGGATGAAACCTGTCATGACGCTCGTGGCTTCGTCGTCGTGCGCCGCCATCACGTACGGCTGCCCGTCGACCGTGACCTGCGGGACCGACTCCCGGTGCTCGAAGCTGAAGTCGAGCTTGTCGCCCCAGACCACGATGCGATTTTGATGGTCGGGCGACTCGAGGAAATACTTCTGGTAGCCGTCATTGGCGGTGGACTGTACCGCCTGGGCCGTGGTGATGTCCGGCCGGATCGACCCGATCCCCTGGTAGCGGACCTGATGGCCGTTGACCATCAAGATGTCCGAGCCGTCCCCTCTGATGCTACCCATCTTTCGACCCGCTCCTGGCCCCCTCTGGGCCGGTGTCGTCGTCACAAACCCTGGCGCCCTTCGCCCCGGGAATGCGCTCCCTCTCCTACCAAGCACTCGGCTTGAACCGAGGATTCTATCGGGCCTGGGGGGGGCTGGCTTGCCCGTAAAAGATTAAGGCTAGACCGAGGCTTTGCTTAAATTTCGGGTCATTGCGATCCGGCCGGCGCATCCGATCCGGTGGGAACCCGCATGATCAGCAGATCCGCGGGAGCTGTTCGCCGCTCAGGAGGTCCATCAGGCGCTTGCCACCGAGCCAGGTCTGGTTCGTGACCACGCCGGGATCCGTGGCCGTCACCGTGCCGATCGCCGTCGCACCCTCGCCCTGCGGATGGCCCCGCATCACGGAAACCGCGAGCTCGGCGTGATGGGGCGCGACGAAGGCGACCAGGCGTCCCTCGTTGGCGACGTAGCAAGGATCGAGGCCAAGAAGCTCGCACGCTCCGGCCACCGCTTCGTGGACCGGGATCTGGACTTGCTGGACCTCGATGCCGACCCTGGCGTCCATCGCGACCTCGTTCAACGCCGAGGCCAGCCCGCCGCGGGTCAGATCGCGCAGGCAGTGGATTTCGACGCCCGCCTCGAGCAGGGTTGCAACGAGGCCCGCCAGGGACCCGCAGTCGCTGGCGATGGGTGTCTCGAAGCTCAAGCCCTCCCGCACGGACAGGATCGCCACCCCGTGCCGCCCCAAGTCGCCGCTGACCAGGACCGCGTCGCCGGGGCGGACCCGCGAGGGGCGGATGTCGACTCCCGGCTCTACCCTGCCGATACCCGCGGTGTTGATGAAGATGCCGTCGCCCTTGCCCCGGTCTACGACCTTGGTATCTCCCGTGACGAGCTGGACGCCGGTCTCCGCCGCGGCCTGGCGCATGGAGGCGACGATGCGCTCGAGGTCCGTCATCGGCAGGCCTTCTTCGAGGATGAAGCCGCAGCTCAGGTACGCCGGCCGGGCCCCGGCCATCGCCAGGTCGTTGACCGTACCGTAGACGGCAAGCTTGCCGATGTCGCCGCCCGGAAAGAACAATGGGCTGACGACGTAGCTGTCCGTGGTGAAGGCGATCCGCTCCGGGCCAATCGGCAAAACCGTCGCGTCGTGCCGCTCGGCCAGGCCAGGATTGGAGAACGCCGGCAAGAAGATGTCCTCGATGAGGCGACGCATCAGCCGGCCGCCGCCGCCGTGCGCGAGCTGAACGCTGGCATGCTCGGACAGGGGCAGGGGACAGGACATGGCATCAAGGCTCATCGGCGAATCTCTCGTGCTATCGGGGGTCGACCGGAGGCCGCGTTCAAGCCCTCCGGTACCGGTAATACGCGGCACAGGCTCCTTCGGAGGAGACCATGGGGGCGCCCAGCGGCGCATCGGGCGTGCAGCGCGTCCCGAAGGCCGCGCAGTCCCGGGGTTTCTTCAGGCCCTTGAGAATCTCGCCGCTGATGCAGTCCGGGGACTCGGCTGCCGAGATCGCGCCGACGTCGAACTTGAGGACGGCGTCGTAGGCCGCATAGGCCGGAGCCAGGCCGAGGCCGCTGGCCGGGATCTCCCCGAGGCCGCGCCACTGCCGCGGCACGACCGAGAAGACCTCGCTGACCATCCTCTGCGCGGGAGGATTGCCCTCGCTTCGGACCGAGCGCAGGTACTGGTTCTCGACCTCGTGGCGCCCTTCTTCGAGCTGCTTGAGCACCATGTGCAGACCTTGCAGGATGTCGAGGGGTTCGAAGCCCGTCACGACGATCGGAACCTTGAACCGCTCGGCCAGCGGGCCGTATTCGGACGTACCCATCACGGTGCACACGTGCCCGGCCGCCAAAAAGCCGTTCACGCGTGTCTCGGGATCGGACAGCAGGGCCTCGATCGCCGGCGGGACGAGCACGTGCGAGACGAGCATCGAAAAGTTGCTCAGGCCGAGCTGGTGAGCGCGGAAAACGGCCATGGCGTTGGCGGGGGCCGTCGTCTCGAAGCCCACGGCGAAGAACACGACCTCCCGCTCCGGACTCTGCCGGGCGAGCTCTACGGCATCCATGGGCGAGTACACGATCCGCACGTCGGCGCCCTCGGACTTGACGGTGAAGAGATCCTTGCGCGTTCCGGGAACGCGCAGCATGTCGCCGAACGAGCAGAAAGTGACCTCCGGGCGTGCCGCGACCGCAAGGGCGCGATCGAGGATCTCCACCGGGGTCACGCAGACCGGGCACCCGGGGCCATGAATCAGCTCCACGCCCTCGGGCAGCAGGTCCTGGAGGCCGTACCGCACGATCGCGTGGGTCTGTCCGCCACAGATCTCCATGACCGCCCAGGGCCGTGTCACCAGGTCCTTGATGGCCCCGGCGTAGGCTGCGGCCGAGGCCTGATCGCGATACTCGTCGACGAACCGCATTCTTAGACCTCCTGGGCCGGGTCGAGCGCACCCAGCTCCCCGACATCGCCCAGCTCGGCGAGGTAGGTAAAGACCTGCCGGGCGTCCTCCTGGTTGAGCTTGCTGATGGCGAAGCCGACGTGGACGATGACGTAATCGCCGACCTCGGCCTCCGGAACGTAGGCCAGGCAGATTTCCTTGGTGATTCCGCCGAACGCCACCCGGCCCATCCGGAGATCGTCCTGGGCGCCGTCGGCGACCGAGACGATCTTGCCGGGGATGCTCAAGCACATCGGGGAAACCTCCTGGTCAGGCGAACGGGATCGTGGGTCCGGTTCCGAGCGTCGAAACGACCGGGCCGGCGGTACCCATGGTATCAAATTTGACTGCCAGCCCGTCGCGGGTGGGCGTTCCCACCGCAGCGCGCCGGGCCGCGAAGACCTGCCCGAGCGACAGGGCACCGTCGTTGGGGGGGAAGCTCGCGGGCATCCGAACGCGGTAGCCCGCCGTTTCCAGCCGCTGGCAAACCAGCTCGACCAGGAGCCGGTTCTGGAAGCAACCTCCGGCCAGCAGCACGACGGCCACGTGGGTCCGATCCGCCAGCTGCAAGGCGAGCTCGGTCAGGGCCGCGTGGAAGCGGGAACTGATCTCCGCAGCGGGCCGGTCCGCCGCCACGTCCGAGAGCAGGGCCGCGACCAGCGGGCTCCAGTCCGCCTCGGCGAACTCGGGTCCCGAGATCAGCGGCAAAGGGTAGGGTTCGGGCCCGACGGCCGGACTCGTACCGGCGCGGGGAGCAGACGGCCCGCCGGGGACAGCCCCGGCGCTCGCGGCCCACTCGAACGCCATGGCTGCCTGGCCCTCGTAGCCGGCTTCCGAGCGGACGCCCGCCAGGGCGCTGACCGCATCGAACAGCCGTCCCATGCTGCTGGTCCACGGAGAGTTCGTGCCGCGCTCGAGCATCTGCAGGAGCCCGGAAAGTTCGGGTGGACGAAACCAGCTGGCCGCGATCCGGGCGGCCTGGTCCCGTCCGAGGGCCTCGAACAGGAGACCGAGCGCCGCCCGGCGCGGTTCGCGAATAGCGCGCTCGCCCCCGGGCAGCCGGAACGGCCGCAAGCGCGCCAGGCGTCGCCATCCCGGCACGATGGCACCCGACCCGGTCGTCGCCGCCGCATCCCGCAGGGCTCGGGCAGCGGGGGCAGCTGGAGTTTCGCGATCCAGGATCAGCGCCTCGCCGCCCCAGATCGTCCCGTCCGGACCGTAGCCGGTACCATCCCACGCCAGGGCGAGCGCCCGGCCGGTCTCCGCGTACTCGGCGGCCACCGCCGCAGCGTGGGCGTGGTGGTGCTGCACCCGCACCAGCGGCAAGCCCCACTCGAGGGCCAGCTTCTCGGCCAGTCGCGTCGAGGTGTAGTCGGGATGAAGATCGCAGGCAATGACCTCGGGACGCGTGCCGCTGAAGGCCACCAGATCCCGCGCCGTCCGCTCGAGGAGTTCGGCGCCGAGCCGGGAGTCGAGATCGCCCAGGTGTTGCGAGACCACGACCTGCGTGCCGGCCGCCAGGGCTACCGTGCCCTTCTGCTGGCCCCCGAGGGCGAGCACGGCCGGGCCTGGCTCTGCGAGATCGTGCGGGAGCGGGGCATAGCCTCGGGCCCTGCGCACGAGGACGAGACCTCTGCTATCCAGGCGCGCTACCGAATCGTCGACCGGCCGCAAGATGGTGCGATCGTGCACCAGGAACAGGTCGGCGATCGCCCCCAGACGCTCGGTCGCCTCGGCGGCGTCGATGCACATCGGCTCGTCCGAAAGATTGCCGCTGGTGCAGACCACGGGCCGGCCGATGTCGGCAAGCAGGAGCCGGTGCAGCGGCGTGTAGGGCAGCATCACCCCGAGGTACGGGTTGTCCGGCGCGACGCTGGCGGCGATCAAGAGCCGGTCAGCGCCCCGCGTGGCCGGCCCGGCGATCTGGCGGCGTACCAGGAGGATGGGGGCCTGGACGCCGGAGAGTGCCTCACGCTCAAGATCCGTGAGCGCTACCAGGGGCTCGAGGGCCGCAAGGTCCGGCGCCATGACGGCAAAGGGCTTGGCCGGGCGGTGCTTGCGGGCGCGGAGCTCCCGGACGGCGGCCTCGCTCGACGCATCGACCAGGAGCTGGAAACCGCCCAGGCCTTTCAAGGCAAGGATCTGGCCCTGAGAGATCGCCCGGGCCGCAGCCACCAGGGCCAGATCGCCCTCGGCCAGGATCTCGCCGGATGCCGAGATGAGCTGGATCCGCGGGCCGCAGGTCGGGCACGCGATGGGTTGGGCATGAAAGCGCCTGTCGGCGGGATCTTCGTACTGAGCCCGGCACTCCGGGCACAGCGGGAACCCGACCATGGCCGTGCGCGGGCGATCGTAGGGCAGGCTGGCGATCAGCGTGAACCGCGGGCCGCACTGCGTGCAATTGGTGAAAGGGTAGCGGAAGCGTCGCTCTCGGGGATCGGCGATCTCGGCGGCGCATTCCTGGCAGATCGCGAGATCCGCGGGGATGGCCGGGCGGCTCCGGGCCTCGATGACACTCTCGTGGATCTCGAAGGCCGGCCCTGGCGGGTCCCCCGGCCCGACCTGCGCTGGCTCGCAAGGCTGGACGGGTATCGCCACCCGCGCCAGTTCTCGCACGCTGGCCTGGCGCGGGTGGTCGGTCTCGAGCCCGCGTACGAAGGCATCGATCTGCTCGGGTGCTCCCTGGACCTCGATCAGAACTCCGTTCGAACCGTTGCGCACCCAGCCGGAAAGTCCATGGGCGCGGGCGAGTCGCCAGACGAACGGCCGGAAGCCGACCCCCTGTACGATCCCCTGGACGCGGATCCTCTCTCTGCGGGTCAACGGACTACTCCACGAGGATCTCCTCGATGCCCATGCCCGTGGGACCCAGGAGGTCGGCCTCGTGCGACTGGCACTTCGGGCACAGCAGCACGTGGTGCTCGGGCCGGTAGCGCTGGGCGCAGGCGCGGCAGCGCGCCTCGACCCACTGGAGCCGCAACTCCAGCCGGGCTCCTTCGGCGGCCGTTCCGGCCGAGTGGGCGTCGAAGTGAAAATCGAGGCTGTCGGAGGAGACGGACTCGGTCTCGGCAATCCAGCCGCGCACTGCGATGACGCGGCTGGCCTTGCCTGCTCGCGCTCGGGTCAGCACGGCCTCCAGGATCTGCCGGGCAAGAGCGGATTCGTGCATCGCGACTCCTCGATTCTGGCTAGGCCAAGGAAGGGGGGGACCCGTGTCCCTCGCCGGTCAAGAGCCCGATGATGAGGGCGACCGCCGACCCGACGGCTGCTTGAACCACCGGCGAGATACCTTCAGCATATCGGTTCGGGGGGGCGATGGCGATGCCCACGATGTCGATCTCCAGAGAGAGCGCATCGCCGTACAAGATGTGCGCCATCGCGAAGGCCTGTCCCACACTGATGCCGTGGCTGGACACCGCCAGCGAGCTCCCGCGGGCGAGCTCCGCGGGCGACAGGACCCGCACCGTGCCCGGCTCGGGTCCGACGACGGCATCGACCACGATGACGGGCCGCGGGGTCTCGAGCAGGGGTACGAGGCTCGACGCCTCGGCCAATGCGCGCAGCTCCGTGCCCTCTGGCAAAGCCAGGCGGCGCAGTTCGTCGAGAACGGCGAGTCCTGCGCCATCGTCGCCGGCCGCCCTCTGTCCGAGGGCGACCACCAGGGCGCCCGGGCGGGCGTTCAAAGGCAAGTGACCGGCTCGGGTGGCGGGGTGCTCATACGCGCTCGATGTCCAGCTTGAGGAAGTGGCACGAGCAGGAGATGCAGGGGTCGTAGTTGCGGACCGCCTGCTCGGCCAGCCAGGTCGCCCGGGCCGGGTCGAGTGCGGCCAGCTGAGGCGCCAGGAGCCGCAGGTCTTCCTCGATGATCCGCTGGTTCTGCGACGTCGGGGCGACGATCTTGGCATCCTGGATGATCCCCTCGGCGTCGACCGTGTAGCGGTGGAAGAGCATGCCCCTCGGGGCTTCGGTGATGGCGTGGCCGGTGCCGGCCCGGGTGGGAATATCGACGTGAGGCACCGGAGGCGGCTGGTACTCGCGGATGATGGCGAGCGCCTCGTCGAAGACCTGCACCAGCTCGATCGCCCGGACGATGAGGCTCTTGAACGGGTTCCTGCACGCGGGTTCGAGCCCGGCGCTCAAGGCGGCCTGCCGTGCCGGCGGACGGAGCCGATCGAAGTTCAGGTTGAAGCGTGCCAGAGGGCCCGTCAGGTAGGGGCCGCGCCCCTTGATGTGGCTCCGCAACGCGGTCGAGTGCTCGTCGTGCTCCTCGACGAAGATCTCGTCGTACTGCTCGACCGGGATGTCGAGCCCCTTGTTCGACACGATGCGCCCCTCGTTCACCGGATACTCGTCGGGGTGCCGCAGCGAGACGAACTCGTAGTCCTGCTCGAATTCCGGGTAGGCCAGTCCGGCCGTCCAGGAGACGGTCTCGCGTGCCGCTTCCAGGCCCCACTCGAGCTCGGGCAAGAGGGTCTCGAGCTCGGATCGGGCAGGGAGCCGGTAGAAGCCTCCGAGCCGCACATTGATGGGGTGGATCTCGCGGCCGCCGAGCAGCTCCACCACCGCGTTGCCGATCTTCTTCATCCGTAAGCCGCGCGTCACCACCCCGGGGTGATCCTTGGCCATCAAAAGGGCGTCCTCGTACCCGAGAAAATCGGGGGCATGCAGCATGAAGAGGTGCAGGGCGTGGCTTTCGATGTACTCTCCGGCGTACAGCAGGCGCCGGAGCTTGCGGAGCGCCCCTTCCACCGTGACGCCGAGCGCTCGTTCGATGGCGTGGCTCGAGCTCATCTGGTAGGCGACCGGACAGATCCCGCAGATCCGGGCCGTGATATCGGGGGCCTCGGACTGTGCGCGGCCCCGCAGGAAGCCCTCGAAGAAACGCGGCGGCTCGAAGATCTGCAGCCGGACCTCCCGGGCTTGCTGGCCCTCGAGTCGCATGAAGATCGAGCCCTCGCCCTCCACGCGAGCCAGGTAATCGACCTTGAGGGTCCGGGAGCTTTCCTGTTCGGGCATCAGTGGCCTGCCTTTGATGACGTCGACCGCTTCGCGGATTCCTCGATCGCCAGACTCTGGTCCCGAAATTCGGGAGCCCCGGCGGCGAAGCTGCGAAACAGCCGCACAGAGGCCTCGGGGGGGAGACCGTGGAAGTCGAGGCTGCTGGCGAAGGCTGCGGTATTTGGCGCATCGCTGGGCCCGTAGCAGCCAAAACACCCGCGCTGATAACGCGGGCAAAGCGCACCGCAGCCGGCATGCGTGACCGGCCCCATGCACACGAGATCCTGCGCCACCATGACGCAGACGATGCCCTTCCGCTTGCATTCGGTGCAGACCGGATGCGGCGAGATGACCGGCTTGCGCCCGTTGAGGGTGGCGTTCAGGAGCTCGAGGAGCTGGCGCTTGTTGATGGGGCAGCCGTGCAGCTCGTGGTCTACCTTGACGTGCTCGGAGATGGGCGTGGATGTCGCCAGGGTGTCGATGTACGTCGGGTGGGCGTACACGAGCGATACGAAGTCCTTGACCGCGTGGAAGTTGCGCAGTGCCTGGATCCCGCCCGCCGTTGCGCACGACCCGATCGCCACCAGGATCCTGGAGTTGCGACGGATGTCCTGGATGCGCTCGGCATCGTGGGGGGTCGTGATCGAGCCCTCGACCAGCGAGACGTCGTAGGGACCGGGCCCCACGGCACGGGAAGCCTCGGGGAAGCTGGCGATCTCGACAGCGCCCGCCACCGCCAGGAGATCGTCCTCGAGATCCAGAAGGCTCAGCTGGCAGCCGTCGCACGATGCGAACTTCCAGACGGCGAGCCTCGGGGCCGTGGCTGCCATGCTAGACCTCCCGCTTGCTGAAGAACGGCGCCAGGCGGTCGTACCGGAATACCGGGCCATCCTTGCACACGAAGACGTTCCCGTGCTGGCAGTGCCCGCACAGGCCCACCCCGCACTGGAGGTTGCGCTCGGTCGAGAGGTAGATGCGCTCGTCGGCGAGGCCCTGCGTCTCGAGCTCGCGGACGGCGAAGCGCATCATGATCTCGGGCCCGCACACCATGGCGACGGCCGTCTCGGGATCGAACCGGGCGAGCTTGACCAGGGTGGTCACGACGCCCACATGCCCGAACCAGTCGGGGCCGGCGCTGTCCACCGTGACCCTCAAACTGACGTCGAGTCGCCCCCGCCACTCGGAGATCTCGTTCGCGAACAGGATATCGTGCGGCGTGCGGGCGCCGTACATGATGTTGACGCGCCTGTAGGCCGAGCGGTTCTTCAGGATCTCGTAGATCGCCGGCCGCAACGGCACCAGCCC
This sequence comes from bacterium, assembly GCA_021781555.1. Classification (GTDB taxonomy): domain Bacteria; phylum Cyanobacteriota; class Sericytochromatia; order S15B-MN24; family VGJW01; genus JAJXWQ01. The sequence continues at coordinate 7,532 of JAJXWQ010000070.1, read as the reverse complement.
GAGCCCCCCTGCCACGATGAGCACGTCTCGGTCGCGCGCCTTTTCGAGGGGCCAGTGGGTGCCGAACGGACCGCGCAGCCCCAGCGTCGAGCCGGGTGTCAGTCCCGTCAGGGCCTCGGTCACCTTGCCGACGACCCGGATCGTGTGCACCAGCTCTCCGGTTTCGGCGGGATCGCCGCTGATCGAGATCGGCACCTCGCCGATCCCGAAGGCGTACAGCATGTTGAACTGCCCGGGCTTGAATGCGAATCCCCCCGGACGCGCCGACGTATCCAGCACCAGGGTGGTGGTATCGGCTGATTCCCTGGCAATGCGCTTGATCGCGACGGTCTCCGGGACCCAGGGCTCGGTGCGGACAGGCGTCATGGCTGTCTCCCTTCAGCGGGTTGGTAGAGGTCGAGTCGCTGCACGCGGAGCTCCTCCAGCCGCGAGTACACCCGGGCCAGGAGCCGGCGGGTGATCGCAAAACCGAAGTCCGGGTCCTCGTCCATCAGCTTCTTCAGGCGATCGCCATCGAAAACCAGCATGTCCGTCGGCTCGAGGGCGCGGACGTCGACGTGATACCGATGCGGGGGGATGAGCCAGGAGACTCCGATGGCGTCACCGACGCCGAGGGTCTCTGTCAGTGCCGTCCCCGTCGCTGCGTCGTGGAGCTCGAGCGCCACGCTGCCTGCGTGGATGAGGAAGAAGGTGCTGGCATGCTGGCCCTCGCGCGCCAGGAAGGCGCCGGGCTGGAAGTGCTCGATCCAGCCGCACGAGGCCAGCTTCGCGAAGTTCTTCGCTCCGAGTCCCTGCGCGCAAGGGGTCTCGGAGAGCCAGCGGGCGACCATCGTGTCCGACATCTGGCCCTCCTAGCGCTGATCAAGGGCGCGGATGGCCGCGATCTCTTCGGTGAGGTCGATGCCCTTGGGACACCACGTGATGCAACGCCCGCAGCCAACGCAACCCAGAGAGCCGAATTCGTCCGCCCAGTAACTCAGCTTGTGCGTCAGCCACTGGCGGTATCGCGACATCCCCGATCGCCTGACGCTCCCGCCGTGCACGTAGCTGAAGCTCCGGGTGAAACACGAATCCCACTGTCGCACCCGCGTTGCCGTCCGGCCCGAGAGATCCGTCAGATCGTGGACCGCCGTGCAGAAGCACGTGGGGCAGACCTGCGTACAGTTGGTGCAGCCCAGACACCGGTCGGCCGTCTCTTGCCAGCGGGGATTCTCGAGGTTCCGGGCCAGCACCTCCTTGACGTCCCGGGCATCGACGCTCCGGCCCATCCGGTCCGCTGCCGCCTGCGTCCGGGCCGTCGCCTCGGCGATCTGGCTGCGGCTGGCGCGATCGACGGGCCACTCGCCCAGCACCTCGGCACCCTGGCTGCTTCCGATCTCGGCCACAAAGAAGTGTTCGGTGTCGGTGACGACCTCGGTAAGCGCCAGGTCGAAACCGGACCCGACGCTCGGCCCCGTGCCCAGCGAGGCGCAGAAGCAGGTAGCACCGGGCTCGGTGCAGTTGACGGCCACGACGAATACGTCCCGCCTGCGGGCGGCATAGTGGGGATCCGCGAACGGCCCCTCGAGCAGCACCCGGTCCTGGATGCGGATGGCCGCCAGCTCGCAGGCGCGAACGCCGATGAGGGCGACTCGCGCCGTCTGGGGGACGGGCTCGTGGATCGTAAATCCGCCGTTCTCCTGGCGTTCGGCCTGCCACAAGGTGAGCTCGGGGCGGTGGAAGGTGGCCTTCCAGGAATGCGGGCCGACGGCGTATCCAAAGAAGGTTCCGACGGAGCGCTTGGTGAGCCGGTACGATCCGGGCGATTGCTCGTCCGTCCACCCGATGGGCAGGTCGTCGGCGCCGGCGATCTCGCCATAGACGATGGCCGCGTCCCGGACCGTCGGACCGAGCAGGGTGTAACCGCGGCCCTGGATCGCGGCGAGGAGCCCCGAGAGCTCGTCGGGCCGCATAACTGCCAGGTCACCCACGCCGAGAGGGACCAAGGGTCTTTCCTGATAGCCAGTTGGCATCGATCGTCCCTTCGAATCATCAAGAATGCCGATACCTACCTTAGACTACCTGGCGTGCGCCGGATCCGTTCAAGATCCTTATTCACGAATGGTTAAGGACAGTTTGGGAGATGCAGCGATGAAGTATGATGGTCGGACCATGCCGGAACTCGCCACGGACCACAAGAATCGGCTCATCGCGGTCATCGAGCAGCGCCAAGCGCTGGTCGGCGTCGTGGGGATCGGCTACGTGGGCCTGCCGATGGCCGTCGAGAAGGCCAAGGTCGGTTTCCGGGTGGTGGGATTCGATCGCAACGCCGATCGGGTTGCCAGGGTCAACGCAGGCACCAGCTACATCAAGGACGTGTCTTCCGAGGACCTCGCGGCCGTGGTCGGTCAGGGGCGCCTCGTGGCCACGACGGACTTCACGCGTCTGGCCGACTGCGACGTGGTGGTGATCTGCGTGCCGACGCCCCTCACCGCCAATCGCGACCCGGATATCTCGTACATCATGGCCGTCGCCGAGCAGGTCGCCGCCTCCATGCGCCCTGGCCAGCTGATCTGCCTCGAGAGCACCACCTATCCGGGGACCACCGAGGAGGTCCTGCTGCCCAGGCTCGAGACGAGCGCTGTGAAGGTCGGACGGGAGTTCTTCCTGGCCTTTTCGCCCGAGCGCGTCGATCCCGGGAACGCCCGCTACACCACCAAGAACACCAACAAGGTGGTCGGCGGGGTGACCCCCGCATGCCTCGAGGTCGCCCGCACCTTCTACAGCCAGACGATCCTCCACGTCGTCCCCGTGTCGAGCCCCAAGGTCGCCGAGATGACCAAGGTCTTCGAGAACACCTTCCGGGCCGTCAACATCGCCTTGGTCAACGAGCTGGCCTTGCTCTGCGATCGTATGGGAATCGACGTCTGGGAGGTGGTCGAGGCTGCCGCTACCAAGCCCTTCGGGATCATGAAGTTCAACCCGGGCCCGGGGGTCGGCGGCCACTGCATTCCCATCGACCCCTTCTACTTGACCTGGAAGGCGCGGGAGTACGACTTCCATACCCGGTTCATCGAGCTTGCTGGCGAGATCAACGTACAGATGCCCTACTTCGTCCGCGAGAAGGTCATCCGCGCGCTCGGCGAGGATGGCAAGGGCCTGAAGGGCTCGCGCATCCTCCTGGTCGGCGTCGCCTACAAGCGGGATCTGGACGACTGGCGCGAATCCCCCGCCCTCAAGATCCTCGAGATCCTGGAGCGAGACGGCGCCGAGGTCCGGTATCACGACCCCTTGGTTGCAGACTTCAGCTGGGGCGGGCATCCCTACCGTTCGACGCCCGTCGCCGATGGCCTGGCCTGGGCGGATTGCGCCGTGATCGTCACCGACCACTCCGGCATCGACTGGACGGACGTGGTCACCAGGGCCCGGCGTATCGTCGACACGCGCAATGCCACCCGGGATGTACCGGTCGGGCGCGAGAAGGTCACCAAGCTGTGAAGAACACCCGGATCAGGCGGCGCTGCCTGCCCCGGCGCCTACGTGAAGTGGAGGCTCTCGTTGCTGCCCATCTGTGATCTGGCGCGACAGTACCAGACCTTGAAGTCCGACATCGACGCCGCGGTTGCCGGCGTCCTGGCCAGCGGCCACTACATCATGGGACCCAACGTCAAGGCCTTCGAGCAGGAGCTCGCGGCGTATCTCGGCGCTGCTCACGCCATCGCGATGAACTCCGGGACCGATGCCCTCCACCTGGCCTTGCGGGCCCTCGAGATCGGTCCTGGCGATGAGGTCATCACCACGGCGTTCACGTTCGCCGCCACGAGCGAGGCGATCGGCATGGTCGGGGCCACACCGGTCCTGGTCGACATCGATCCCGCAACCTTCAACCTGCGCGCCGATCAGGTCGCCACGGTCATCTCCGAGCGGACCCGCGCCATCCTGCCGGTGCACCTCTACGGGCAGCCTGCCGACATGGCTCCGCTCCTGGAACTGGCCACCGCACACGGAGTTGCCGTCGTGGAGGATTGCGCGCAGTCCATCGGATCGACCTGGTCGGCCCCGGGCCAGCCCCCCCGCCCGACCGGCACGATCGGCACCATCGGCTGCTTCTCCTTCTTCCCCACCAAGAACCTCGGAGCCGCCGGCGATGGCGGCATGTGCGTCACGGCGGATCCCCGGCTCGCCGAGCGGCTGCGGATGCTGCGCAGCCATGGCTGGAAGAGCAAGTACTACCAGGAGATTCTCGGCGTCAACTCGCGCCTCGACGATATCCAGGCCGCCATCTTGCGCGTCAAGCTGCCGCACCTGGATCCGTGGAATCTCGCTCGCCGCAGGCTCGCGGCTCGCTACGACCGACTCCTGGCCGACATCCCCGGCGTTGGCGTCCCGGGCAAGCTGCCGGAAACCATGCCGGTTTACCATCAGTACACCGTGCGCGTTCCAGATCGCGATCGGGTCGCCGCAGCGCTGAAGGAGGCCGGGATCGAGACCCAGGTCTACTACCCCTACCCCCTGCACCTGTTGCCCATCCATGCCACGCTGGGCAAGATCGAGGGCGCGTTCCCGGAGGCCGAGCGCGCTTGCCGCGAGGTCCTCTCGCTGCCAATGTTCCCGGAGCTGACCGACAGCGAGCAGGACCTCGTCGTGGCGGCGATCAAGGTAGCGCTTTCGACGCCTGCGGGCATCCACTAGCTGGCTGGCGGCGCGCCGTTCGATGTTGAAGATTCTCTCGGTCGTCGGGGCGCGGCCCCAGTTCATCAAGGCTGCCCCCGTGAGCCGGGCGCTGAGACGCAGCTTCACCGAAGTCCTGGTCCATACCGGGCAGCACTACGACGCCGGGATGTCGGATGTCTTCTTCCGCGAGCTCGGTATTCCGGCTCCCGATCACCATCTGGGTGTGGGATCGGGAGCCCACGGCGCGCAGACCGGGGCCATGCTGGCCGGCATCGAGACCGTCCTGTTGGCCGAGAAGCCCGATTGGGTGCTGGTATACGGCGATACCAACAGCACCCTGGCCGGCGCCTTGGCCGCAGCCAAGCTCCACATCCCGATCGCCCACGTGGAGGCGGGTCTGCGTAGCGGCAACTGGTCGATGCCCGAGGAGATCAACCGGGTTCTGACAGATGCGGCCTCGGACCTGCTTCTGGCGCCGACCACCGATGCTCTCGAGCACCTGGAGCGAGAACACGTCCATGGCCAGGTACGCTGGGTGGGCGACGTCATGCTGGATGCCCTCAAGCTTTTCGAGCCGGCCATGGCGCGCTCGACGGCGCTCGATACCCTCGGCCTCGAGCCCGGTCGCTACGCCGTCGTGACGGTGCATCGCGCCGAGAATACCGACGATCCCGTGCGGCTCGCGGCCATCCTCTCGGGCCTGGCGCGGCTGGAGTTGCCGGTAGTCTTTCCGATGCACCCGCGCACGCGCGGGCGGATCGCGGACCACGGCCTTTCCCATTTGCGCTCAGCGGGCTGGATCGATCCGCTCGGCTACCTCGACATGCTGGCCCTGGTGGGCCATGCAGCGGTGGTCCTCACCGACTCGGGCGGCCTGCAGAAGGAGGCAGCCTTTCTGGGCGTCCCCTGCGTCACGCTGCGGGATCAGACCGAGTGGCCCGATACCCTCGAACTCGGCTGGAACACGCTAGCTGGCGCGGATGCCGATCGCCTGCTCGAGGCGGTGCGGACGACTCGCTCACGAACTTCGGGCTCGGTCTCGGAACTTCACGAGCGCTTCGGGGGCGGGCTCGCCGCAGAGCGCATCCGCATGGCGATCCTGGCAACCTGAGATGGCGGTGAGCATCGGGCCCTCGGCCTGAGCGCGGTTCGTCGCGGCACGAGTGTGGGGCCGCCAGCGAGACGGCCCCACTCCCGCAGGCGTCAGCTCGCCCGCTTTTCTTCGCCCTGTGCGAGCACGAGCTCTCGATCCCACCAATCGTCGAGGATTTCCTCGTCGTCCGAGCCGCTCAGCTCCACAAGATCCCGCGGAGACAGCTTAGAGAGGTCCTTTGGCATACCGGAAGCATCCTCCTGCTGCGCTAGACCAGACCGATTCGTCTGGTAGACCGTGGTTACCCTACGCCAATGACGGCCGGCTTCGCGCAGAGGTTTCGGAACGCCCCTGCCTCGATCCGTCGAGCCGAGCTACCCGTGGTACCCCCAGAAGGCTCGGCCCGACCCCCGGTCGCCTGGATCGTACCCGAGGGAAACCCTGTTCGTAAACCGTTACGTTGAGCAATATTCTGCAATATAGCTGAAGCTTTCCTGAAGATCGAGTTCTCGGTCGACACTGCGCGGTGCCGTCCGGCGCCACCGTTGGCTTCTTGCCCGATTCTCCCTGGGCGTGTTAGACTGCCGATTCTTGCGGCGCGGTAGCTCAGTTGGTAGAGCACCTGACTGAAAATCAGGGTGTCGGCGGTTCAATTCCGCCCTGCGCCACCTAGTAACGAAGCGGGTTTCAGCGATCTGGCCGAACAGCCGATTTTCGTCCCGGCTAACACCGGGCTAACTCTCGCGAGGAAAATCGGCGGTTTGTTCGACAGGGCGCATGGAATTCAATCCTTGGTTCAGCTCGAACCCGGTAGGCGGCTCCGTCCCTTCGGTGCGAACGGATAGAGCGAGGGGCGCCGCGTGGCTGAGACGCAACGTCCCTCCGAATCCTGCACCTTGCTTACGAGGTACTGGATCCATGGAAACCCTACCTGAGATCGTCGCCGCCCGGATTGTCCTACCCGACGCGACCGGCACCCCGAGGATCGTGCTTGCCGTGGACGAGCAGGGCGAAGCATCGATCCGCCTCTTCGATCGCCACGGGCACGAGCAGGCCGCCTTGGTCGTGATCGATCCGGATCGCTGTTTGAAGGATCCGCCTCCCAAGGAGCTGACGATCGCCCAGCTCACCTTGGGCGGAGCCGACGACGGAGCAGGAGTTAATCTTCTCGCCCGCTCGGACGGGAATGGCGTGATTGAGGTGACCGGCGGCGGCGAAACGGGCGCGCCCATCGCCGCACTGGAGATCAACAAGAAGGACGACTCCAGCGAGGCACGGCTCATGCTTGCCGAGGAAGGCGCAACCATGGAGTTGGCCGCCCGGGATCACCGTGTACTCATCGGCGGTATGTTCGATCGCCGATCCGGGGATCTGGCTATGCACTGATACTCATTGCTCGTTAGCCAAGCATACCCCTGGGGGTCTAGTAGCGCGGAGCCCCCAGGGGCGCGGCTCACGCACCTCCGGTACGTCCACCAGTTTCCATGATTTGTCGAGAAACAAATTCAAGCCCCTGGTAAGCTTGTTCGATAAGTGGTAAATGTCTGACAGCGCGCCTTGCGGCGCTGACGGACCTTGAAAATCGAGCTTCTAGCCTGGCGGGGTTGAGCCGCCTCGCCAGGCGCCAGGCCGGTGCTACTTCCCGCTGGCGGGAATGGCAAAGTGGCTCCGAGCGGAACGTGCAACGTCGATCAGGTGCCCTTGGGCCGGCGTGGGCAGCTCGCGGAAGAGATCAAGCAGCTCCGCCTCGTGCGTCGTGAGCCCCGGTCGTGAGGCCTTGAAGCCC
>JAJXWQ010000069.1 GCA_021781555.1 bacterium | reverse complement strand
TGTTCGCCGTCTCCCAGACGACCCAGGTCCCGGCCTCGGCGATCGCCACCAAGAAGGTCGCCCAGCAGGCGGCACCGCGAAAGGCCAGGGGCATGCAGCCGACCAGCAACCCGACCCAGGCCGAATCCGCCCGCAAGCAGGCCGTTGCGAAAGCAAGCGCAGGGAAGACTGCCGCGAAGAAGGTGGCCATGAAGGCCTCGCCGCCATCGTCGTGGCTGGCCCAGTTCCTGTAGACCGCGCTGATGGCCGACTTCGTCATTCCGGTCGACTCGGACAGCACCAACTACACCCTGGACGTCACGCTTTCGGGCGGCGTCTACCGGTTCGGCCTGTACTGGAACACCCGCGGCCAGTTCTGGTCGCTCGATATCCTCGACCCGTCCGACAACCCGATCGCCAGCGGCATCAAGCTCGTGGCCGACTGGGAGCTCATTAGCGGCCTCGGAAACAGCGCCTTGCCGCCGGGCTTCCTCTACTGCGTCGACACGAGCGGCCAGGGCCTCGACCCGACCGACTCGGACCTCGGGACGCGCGTGATCCTGGTTTACGACGATGGCCAGCCATAGGAGCGTATCTGATGGCCAACCCCGAACTCTTCGGGCGGATCTATCAGCTCACCGTGGGCCCTGCCGGCAGCGAGGGCCGTCGATGGGCGAACCAGGCCGGGCCAGGACTACGAATCCGGTTCAAGGTGTCCAAGACCGGCGACGCGACGCCAAACAAGGCCGAGATCGACGTCTACAACCTCTCGGCCGACTCGCGCCAGTACCTCGACTCCTACAACCCGAAAACCTGGGCCGTGCGCCTGTCTGCTGGGTACCAGGCCACCGGACTCCAGCTGCTGTTCACCGGATCCCTTGAGCTGGCCAGCAACGAGAAGGCCGGCCACCGTGCCAGCCACCATCAGGGCCCCGACTGGATGACCAAGATCCAGAGCAAGGACGGCGTCCACTCTTACCGCGCCGTGGTCCTGTCAGACTCCTTCGGGCCGAGCACGTCCGAGGAAGCCGTCATCCAGCACGTCGCCAAGCAGCTGGGCGTGACGATCGGTACGATCAAGGGCCTCTCGAAGGCGAAGTACAACCATGGCCGCGCCCTGTCAGGGGCAGCGCGCTATGAGTTGGATGCCCTCTGCAAGTCCCGCGGCTTGCGCTGGTCCATCCAGGACGGCGTGCTGCAGATCCTGCCGATTGGCCAGGGCCTCGATCTGACGGCCTTCGTGATCGGCCCGGCCACCGGCCTGGTGGGATCGCCCGAGCGGACGGAGACCGGCGTCAAGTTCACCTCGCTCCTGCAGGGCGGCATCAATCCCGGCCGGCTCATCCAACTCGAGAGCACCTACCTCAAGGGCCTATACATCGCCGAGAACGTCGACCATACCGGAGACACCCACGACTATCCCTGGTACACGACCGTGGATGCCATCCGCGTCTGAGGCTTCCACCCTGTCCGTCTGGAGTAGTAGATGGCTGCATTTCGGCCAGAGTGAGGCAGGTCAGGCCATGTCATAGAAGCTTACTGGAAATGTCGGGTCGACTTCATTAGCCGCGATCAACAGATCATGCCGCCGTCGGTCCATCTCCCGTACCGCTTCAGGGGTAAGCAAGTGGACCGGGCAATCTGCATCTTGGCATCCACAATGACGGATCTCGCCTCGTCTCACGAGTTCGTCGAACCCTCCCCGCAACGCCACAAGGCGTTGGACAACCCCGTCCAACGCCTCGCGGATCGCTGGGTCCCGCAGGTCTGCCTTCGACCCCAAATGGGAGCCGTACGGTGTATTTCCGGTGTTGATCGCCTCTATCGCCTCCGAGATAGCAGCCCGGAACCATGGCAAGGAGCTCTCTTGATGAAACGGTGTGCGAAATGCAGGTCGGTCCAAGGAGGCAAGGAGGGCCCGAGCGATCTCCGAGTCGGAAAGCGGTAACGATTGAGCGACGAAGCGGTCCAATTGAGCCCGGTAACGCCTGACCTCTTCGATGGTTAGGCCCTTAGACTGACTTGTGCGCGAATCGTACTGGTCGTGGTGATCCAGGCAAAGAAAGACCAAATTGTCGCGGGTTGCGTTCGAGGAATCGCGATCAACGTGGGCGATCTGGCCTTTCTTTTCCGCTGCATCATTCGAAAGCGCGAAGCAGATACAGCATCGCCGCCGTGACGCGACTAGGACGTCGGCGACCAGGTCTGGGTGGATTGCCGCTCTTCCTGCCATTTGCTTTTCCTCTGGTCGGCCCGACGTTCTGGAGGGGCCGTCTTCTGCATCGCGCCCTCAGCTCGGGTCATGATTGCGCTCGAGAGAGCCGGCCACCAGGCACTACAGGAGCCGCTGCATGCCCCTTCTACCCAACCGCGAGCCCGAGATCGCCGAGTCGCTGGAGGCGATTTTCGGCGCCACGCTCAACGAGTTGCACACGGCCATGCCTGCCCGGGTCGAGAGGTACGACTCAGCGAACCAGCGCGCTGACGTCAAGCCCGTCTTCCTGCGCGTCTTCCTCGACGAGGACGGCAACGAGCAGACCTACGAGTACCCGATCGTCACCGACGTGCCGGTCCACTTTCCCCGGGGTGGTGGGGCCTTCATCCACCTGCCGATATCCGTCGGCGACTTGGTGCTCCTGGTGTTCGCCCAGCGGAGCCTCGACCGCTACCTCGAGACCGACGGCAAGCAGATCATCGACACGCAGGATGCCCGCCGGCACCACATCTCGGACGCCGTGGCCTTCGCGGGCCTGGCGACATCCAAGAACAAGGTCAGCGTTTCGACCGCCGCGGACCTCATCATCGGGCTCGAGGATGGCAGCGGAGAGCTCCACGTGCAGCCGGGCGGCAAGTTCTACTTCCGGGCCAAGGGCGGCGCGGCGACGCCAGCCGACGGCGACGCGCTGGTGCGTCTGTCGGACCTGCAGAAGCTGGTGAACTGGCTGAACAAGACGCTGCTGCCGGCCATCAAGTCGATCACCGTGCCGACCGGTACCGGGCCATCCGGAGTGCCGATCAATACCGCCAGCTTCACCGATGCCCCAGCGCCGACTGCAAGCACGATCGCCAGCGCGAACTAGGCGCCAAGCCAGCGCCAGGCCTCGTCGGTCCTACTGCTTTCGAAGTACCTGACCTTGCCCCTGACGAACGGCGCCATGACCGGGGTGATCCACCCCCAGATTCGGCTACCCACGACCGCGATCCGCTCGATGTCACGGTTGTGTCTGATCCCTACCTGCAGGTCGTCCCAGGCCGCTGGCAAGGTCCAGCCTCGGAAATCGGTCATTTCGATGAGTAGCCGCACCCGCCCGTTGTCGTGAATTGCGCTGGCAAGCTCCGGGAAAAGGAGGCGCTGGTAGTCGGAGTCGCGAAGGCATCCATTCACCTCGAAGCCTAGCGTCTTTCCGGTGCTCCTCGGAAACTTGGTCACCATGGCTTCCCCCCTTTCGCCTGCTCCCGTCCCCGATCCGGAGCATGCCTCCCAGCCTGGTTGCCAGCAAGGGTCGTGCCTATGTTCAGATGTCAATCTTCTGCAACCAGAGCGCAGGACGTTTCGTCGCCCCCTTGTTGCCGGTAGCACGGCTCCTGCTGCCGGCGCCCTTTCTACCGAGTAAGGGGACCAATGCCGCTAGACAAGACCACGTTGGCAAACAGCATCGCCGCCGCCTTCGCCAACGCCCAGGGCCTATCCAAGGCCTCCGATGCGCATACCACTCTGGCTGGCAGCATCTCCGACGCCATCGATACTTACGTCAGGGGCGCGACCATCACCGTCCCGGCGGGCATTCCGGTTTCGACTGCCGGCACGGCAGCGGCGCAGACCGGCGCCACGACCGGACCCGGAACCGCGAGCATCTCCTGACGTGCCGGACCTCAAGCTTAATCCCCAGACCTGGGACCTCGATCTCTCGAACAGCGCCATCAACCTCACGGATGACGCCAGTGGCGAGACTGCTACCCAGGCCGTCGGGGTGCGCCTCAAGCTGATCCTAGGCGAATGGTTCCTCGACACGCGGATCGGCATGGACTACTTCGGGACGGCCTTCGTCAAGAATCCGAACCTGGCGGCCATCGAGGCCATGATCCAGGCGGCCATCCTCGACACGCCCGGCATCGCCAGGATCGTGAGCTACTCGCAGGTCTTCGATCGCGCCGGCCGGCAATTGACCGTCACCTGCACCCTCCTGGATGACGAGGGCAACACCTTGAATCTTCAGATGACGGCGCCCTGATGGCCACCACTTACGGCCTCTCGGCCACGGGCTTTGCGATCAAGACCCTGGCCCAGATCCAGCTCGAGCTCCAGCAGGCCTTCCAAGCGGCCTTCGGCGCGGGCATCGACGTTACGGGCAACAGCGTCCTCGGCCAGATCATCGGCATCCTCGGCGGTCGCGAGGCAGACCTCTGGGAGCTTGCCCAGGCCGTGTACCTATCGGCGTTCCCCGATACGGCCCAGGGCGTGGACCTGTCGTACGCCGTCACGCTGACGGGCCAGCAGCGCCTTCAGGCCACGGCCTCGACCGTCGTGGCCCAGCTGACCGGAACGCCGAGCACCCTCATCCCGGCTGGGTTTCAGGCCGCAGTGGTCGGATCGGGGGCGATCTTCCTGACGACCGCCGACGTCACCCTCGATCCGGTATACGGCACGGCCAGCACGACGATGATCGCCCAGCAACTCGGGCCAATCGCCGCTCCGCTCGGTACGCTCACGGTCATCAACACCCCGGTCCCCGGCCTGACCAGCGTCAACAACGCCACCGACGCGTCTCTCGGCCGCAACGACGAGACCGACGCGCAGCTCCGCTCGCGGCGGGCGCAGCAGCTGGTGACCGCGGTCGGCGGCACCCAGACCGCGATCCAGGAGGCGCTCCTGGCGGTTCCTGGCGTCTCATTCGCCGCAGCGACCGAGAACTCTGGTGACGTGACCGACGCGAACGGCGTGCCGCCGCACTCACTTCACGTCTTCGTGCTCGGCGGCCTAGACGCCGACGTGGCCCAGGCAATCTGGACTGCCAAGCCCGCGGGCGCCAATACTTACGGCGCCAGTTCGGCGACCATCCTCGATACCTACGGCAACCAGCAGACCATCCGCTGGGACCGCGGCCAGGATGTGCCGATCTACCTGATCGTCCAGCGAACGACGAACGCGGCCTACCCGTCCGATGGCGACGACCAGATCATCGCCGCGCTGCTGGCTTACGCCTCGACGCTTTCGAACGGCGACGGGGTCTTCAACTGGCGGCTGGCTGCAGCGCTGGCCGGCATCGCGGGGATCGATACCCTGACCATCCTCCAGGGGACGGCACCGAACCCTACCACCAGCGCCAACATCCCCATCGCCGGCAACCAGATCGCGACCTTCGCCCTTCAGAACATCATCGTGGGCTAGCGATCGCCCTTCGACTGGCTCGTCAGACTGAGACCGCTTGCGGGGCTCCGAGCGCCTCGATGATCGCCGACGTTGGCCGGATGCGCCCGATGCGCGGGAAGATGAAGCGGCAGACGTAGTCGTGCTCTTCTTTGGCCAGGCCGGTCATCGCATCCTCGGCAAAGATCTGCTGGTAGCCGTGCTGGTAGGCCTCCCGGGCGGTGGTATCGACGCCAAAACCCGTGGCGATCCCGCACAGGACGATCGTCTCGATGCCGCGCCGCCGCAACTGCAGATCGAGCTCGGTCCCGTGAAAGGCGCTCCATTGGTGCTTGGTCAGGACCAGATCGCCCGGCTCTGGTCCTAGCTCGGGGGCAATCTCATCCCAGCCTGCCTGGCGAGCTCCACTGAACGCGGGTGTGTCGGGGTCGGTGAGCGGGCGGAGCATGTCCTTGCCGTCAATCGACGAAACTCGCACCAGGACGACGAACCCGCTTTGGGCCCGGATCGCGCGAGCTAAAGCCGCCGCATTGGACACGACTTCGGTCGTCGCGTGGGGAGCACATTCGCGCCCGACGATGCCCTTTTGCAGGTCGATCACGACCAGCGCCGACTTCTTGGGATCCAGGTGCAGGTCCATGGCTCGCCTCCTCGTATTGCCCTCATCCGCCTGCTGGATCCTACCAGCTCGCCTGAATCCTCTGCTTCCAAGCAGCCTGAAAGGAAGGCCTGATGCCGTATTACAAGGACGACCTGACCGGGAAGTTCCCGATTTTCAGCCACGTTCCGCTCAACGACCCGCGTTTCGTCGAGATTACCGAGGCCGAGTGGAATATTCTGCGCCAGGCAGGCAGCACCGAGGACCACCCGTGCAGCCCGTACGTTCTCAACAAGGATCTGATGGCAGCCGCGGCCCGCGACCACATTCCGCCAGCCGGCAAAACGCTGCCGGATCCGCCGGTTCCAGAGCAACCTGCTCCCGCGAGCCCGGCCGTTGGCGTCATCCACGAGGAGGGCAAGTAGGCCATGGCTTTCATTTCTTTCGGGGCGGCCATCTACGACCCCACCCAGTCCGACACCACGCCCTCGAACCTCGCGACCCTGACGCCCGGTGGCGGCGGCTTCACGCCGGGCGGCCGCGACCTGCTCAAGAACATCGCCGGCCACCTGATCGCCAACGGCGGCTGGACGCTTGCTGGCGTCGCGGGGACCGATCCAGCCACCTACACGCTCTGGTCGGCCGGCCCGTCGGGCGGCGACGTCATCGTGGCGGAGCTGTCCTGGGACACGCTGCACCAGAACATCCAGCTCCGCATGGCGCCCGGCCTGTCCGGCAACGTCGTGAACGGCTCGGTGAGCGGCTATCAACTGTGGCCCGTCACGAACGGGGGATCTGCGACGGTCAACAATCCCTACCAGATCAACGTGCTCTGCTGGGCCGACAAGAACGGCGTCTCGATCGTGACCAAGGACTCGGCCGCGCGCTCGAACTACAAGACGCACTTTGCCTTCGGGATCTTGAATCGGTGGCCGTCCATGGTGCCCACGGCCGCCGGGCAAGCGAACAAGGACTACACGGCCATCTTCTACACCCTGCCCACGCAAACTGGCACCAATGGCTCGCAAACCTACGGCTCGAACATCGGGGCGCCGGGAAGCAACACGGGTTACATGGGCTCGAACTACCAGCCCTTACACAACGGCCCCACGGCCAACGGGTACTCGGGCAACCGGGACTACCAGTCGCAGCTGGTCTTCAACGCGGTCATGGTCTTCCAGAACTACGGGGACGCCTCGCGCAACTGGGTGCCGAACTTCCTGGATCGCGGCGGCATGCTCGATACGGACAGCACGGGCAATGAGAACAACGCCGTCTACGCCGACAACTTCCGCCAGCCCATGGTACGCCAGCCGACCTTCGGGACCGATGGCCTCTTCCACATGCGCCGCGAGGTTGTCTGGCAGGCCAAGAACACCACCGACGCCGCGCCGCTCACCCGCGGCACCATGCCAGCGACCTTCGTGTTCTGCGGCGTGAATGCCGGCAATGACGGGAACCCGGTCGTCGCGGGCACCGAGACCTACACCCTCACGAATATCAACCTCGGGTTCTGGCCCGCGATGAACCCGAACGGCTTCGCCATCCGCTCGGCCTAAGGGAGGTGGGCGCACATGCCCTTCCCGCCCACCTTGACCGACGACGAGCGCAACCTTGCCTTCGTCGGCACCTTCGAGGCCTACCTGGCCTCGGGCAACTCCCCGGCCCTCGGCGACGACTTCCCGGTGACCGAGGCGAGCCGGTCGGGGGCGATCGCCGAATCCGATCTTCCCTATAGCGATGCCTGGGCTATCCATGGCACCGAGCCGGCCAACCCTCCGGCAAACTTCCTGGGCGCCCTCGAAGAGGCCACGCTGCCGATCGCGGGAACGCTCTTCGCCGGCACGGACTTCAAGTCCACGGCCGCGGGCTTCCTGGGCGGGTTTCTCGGCTACGTCGGCGGGGTCGACGGTGGCGACACCACCCTAGCGGCGCCGCCGTCTCCCGACTACGGTCCCATCCGACTGAACCAGGGAGCGGCGACCTCCGCCTTCCCGCCTGCCCTCGCAGCCGATGAACGAAATCTGCAGTTCATCGGCACCTTCGAGGGCTACCTGGTCCCGCAGCCCGAGGCGATGGAGGTGCTGCCGACTTTCGGCGGTGAGATCCTCGTCGACCCTGAGGCTGGCCCGATGGGAGCGAACCAGCAGAACGATCCTGCAGGCTCGCAAGCGCAGCTGGATGGCCAGTTCGACGTCTTCGTAGGCTCCCCGCAGCCCCCGTTCACGACGAGCCGGTTGCCGCGGTTGGCCTTCGGCCCATTCCTCAACCTTTCGGGCCTGACCTACCAGATCGAGCTCGACGCCTTCGCCAAGTTCGGCCTGGCACAGATTCAGTACCGGATCTACGCCAACGACCAGCCCACGCCGCCCTTCAACGTCATCAACCTCGGCGGGCAGGCCAGCTTCACGACCAGCCTGATCCTGACGCTCGACAGCGCGGCGGCCGCATTGCACGCCGAGGCCGTGCTGAGCGACAGCTTTGGGAACATCGCCTCTCAATCGGTCTTGCTGCCGGGCGTTCCGGATACGACGCCCCCGACCGCACCGCCCTTCCTTTACGTCCTCGAGCTGCCCGACAGCACGTGGCTCTTCGTCTGGGGCCAGTCGACCGACGACTTCGTGGTCGACCACTACCAAATCGACCAGGTGGATCCGAGCGGCGACCTCATCACGAACCTGGCGACTGGCATCGAGCCCAACTACTATATCTGGGACGGGGTGGCGGCGGGCAATTCCTACCGGGTCCTGGCCTACGACCTGGCCGGCAACGTGTCGCCGAGCAGCCCGATCACCCAGGCCGTAGCCACGGTGTTCCCGGACATCGAGATCACCGAGGTTATCGCCGAGCAACTTCCCGGCACTGACACGATCCTGGTGGCCTGGGCCGTGACGCCGTCGGGCACGCCCTGCACCGCGATGATCGTAGACGCCCTCGAGCACCCGATCGGCGATCCGGTCGTGTCAACCACCGGCCAAGCCACGCTCACGGTCCCGACCACGGTCTCGGCGGGCCTGTTTCGGGTCAAGGTGACGGCCTCGCAATGAAGACCAGTTACTTCCCTTGCTAGCCCGTGCCACCACAAATCTCGAATCGCCGACAGGAGCCTCAAATGCCCTTCTTCTACAAAGACACCCACGACGGAGCCCTGCCCCTCGCCACCGCTACAGCCCTCACCGGCGAAGCGGCGGCGAGGTGGACCGCCATTACCGAGGCCGAGTACCACGCTCTTTGCCAGAACTGTCCCGCAGAGCACTCTTTCCTGCCGCCACCGATCACCGTCGAGCAGCAGGCGGCACCGGTTCCGCTGCCTGACGCTCAACCGGGCGCCCCGCCAACTACCGTCCAGGCCGTCATCGAGCACAAGTAGGAGGCACGGGATATGGGCTACCGCACCTTCACGGCCGCCATCTGGGACGGTACCTCGGACGCCTGGAACGTCGCCATCGGCCAGCCCGGCACGACCTTCACTTCTACTCCCCACGATGTCCTCAAGAACATCGTCGCGGCCATGGTCGAGGGCTACTGGACCTTGCAGGCCCAGACGGGTTCTGGCTTGAACGCCATCTACGACTTGACCACGACTGGCGTGGGTGGCGCAGACACGCTGGCCATCGAGATCAAATGGGACAATTCGACCAATCCCCAGAACATCGCCTACCGGCTGGGCACGGCCTACTCGAACGGCGCCAGCTCCAATCCGCAGGGGACCTTCCCTTCCGCAGCATTCGCATCCGGATGGGTGCTCTGGCCCGTGACGAACGGTGGCTACGCCGGCGTCTTGAACACGCGGCAGGTCACGGTCAACATGTGGGCGGACGCCGATGCCGTCGCCATCCGGACCTCCGAACCGGCTTCCGGCTACAACTGCGGCATCGGGCCCTTCGGGCTCCTGAAGTCCTTCGCCGGGGTCAGCGACCCGACCCGTCGGTTTACGACCCTGCCGAACCGAGTCGCTCCGTCGCCGGGTGCGACCATGCCGCCGAGCCTCTTTGAGGGGAATACCGGCTTT
Source organism: bacterium (assembly GCA_021781555.1). Taxonomy (GTDB): domain Bacteria; phylum Cyanobacteriota; class Sericytochromatia; order S15B-MN24; family VGJW01; genus JAJXWQ01. The sequence goes on along the minus strand of JAJXWQ010000069.1, from coordinate 7,956 downwards.
TACACGGATGCCAGTAGCTACTACAACCCTCCCCCGGGTGGGCCCTCCAACAGCACCGCCAACTCCGGCTCGAGCGTCGCTCCTGGCGGCTTGGCCCTGACGGCGATTCAGCGGTTCTGTATCGTCCACGAAAACTACAACGATGCCAGCATGTCCTGGCTGCAGAACTTCCTGAAGCCGTCCGCGTTCTTCGATTTCAACCAGACCGTCGGTAACTGGTGGGGCAACAACGCCCTCCAGGTGACCTCGGGAGCCATCCAGTTCCGCAACCCCAGCATGCTCGAGACCATGCTCGGTATCGACGGCAACTATCACCTCTTCCGGGAATGGGTCTGGCAACAGCCAGGCTCGATGGACGGGACGAGCGGCCTGATGATCCGCGGCTACCTCCCGCACGTCATCACCGCCGGGATCTCGGCCCAGGGACTGGGAACCGGGACGATCTTCAACGCCGGAGCGGAGCAGTACATCTTGCTGCCGGTGAACTGCGGTTTCTGGGCAGGCATGCACCACATCGCCCACTGCATCCGCTACGCGTAAGGGGTAGGGCGTGTTCAACGCCGAGATCCTCGAGCCGCTGACAGCCACGGCGTCTCAGTCCACCGTGATTGCCGCCGCCATCGAATCCGAGGCGATTGCTACTGCCTCGCAATCCACGGTGGTCGTGGCAATCCTGGAGTCGGAGGCGGCTGTCGATTCCAGGCCGGCCATCACGGCCAGCAAGATTCCGTCCGCGATCAACTCGCCGGTACTGGCGACCATCGGTTCGACACCGACCGCGACGGCGGAATGGGGCCCGGTACCGAGCTCGCCCGGCACGTACCTCGTTGCGGGGATTCCTGCGCTCGTTGAGTACGTCGCGATCGCCGCGCCGCCAGCTCGAGCGCAGGTTCTGCGAGCCGAAATCGAGGCAGCACTGGTCGCCACGATCGCCCGGTCTTCGCACTCCGAGCCCCAGCCGATAACCCTGCCAAGAACTCCGGCCGCGATCAACACCCCATTAGTGGCTGCGATTGGCTCGAATCCAGCCTTGACGGTCGAGTGGACCACCATACTGGGCTCGCCCGGCACGTACATCACGATGGGCGTGCCGGCCTGGTTCGACGATGCTCTGATCGCCACGGCTTCGCAAACCACCGTGCTACCGGCGGCCATCGAGGATGGCCTGGTAGCCAGGGCCTCGCAGCAAGCCGTGGTGCAAGCCCTCATCCAGACGGCACCGGGTCCGGCTACCCGGCTGCCTATCACCTTCCCCAAGCTTCCAGCCACCATCAACGGCCCGTTGCTGGCCGCCATCGACTCGACGCCATCGGCGACCGTCGAGTGGAGCCCCGAACCGAGCGCGACCGGTACATTCTCCGTCACCGGTCTTTCGGCGCTGCTCGAAGACGGCGCCTTGATGGGGCAGGACCGGGCTCCGGTCATCTCCGCCACGGCGATCGCGACCATCGCCGAGGATGTGTACCAGGTCACCTTTGAAGTCTTTGCCCCCGGAGATCCGCTCCAGAGCGTGAGCTACCGGATCTACAAGGCAACCCGGGACGCCCCACCCTGGGTTATCGTCGAAGACCTCGGTTCCTCGGCATTCTCGGCCACCCTGACGGTGGCAGCCACGGTTTACGACGGCGTGATCGCCGAGATCCTGGCCACCGACATTGCCGGAACCACGGCAAGCTTGACACGCAGCCTGGCGGCAGTCGTACTGCCCCCACCGCCTCCCGATATCACCCCCCCGACCGCTCCGCCCTTCCTGTACGTCTTCGAGCTCCCCGATGCCACGTGGCTCTTCGTCTGGGGCCAGTCTACCGATGACTTTGCGGTCGACCACTACCAGATCGACCAGGTGGATCCGGTCGGCGACCTGATCACGAACCTCGCCAGCGGCGTCAAAGAGACCTACTACATCTGGGCCGGAGGCGCCGCCGGTAACTCTTACCGGGTCCTGGCCTACGATCTGGCCGGCAACGTGTCGCCGAGCAGCCCCATCGCCAGGGCCGTGGCGACGGTGTTCCCGGACATCGAGATCACCGAGGTCATCGCCGAGCAACTTCCTGGCACTGACACCATCCTGGTGGCCTGGGCCGTGACACCGCCGGGCACGCCCTGCACGGCCACGATCGTCGACGCCCTCGAGCACGCGGTTGGCGATCCGGTCGTATCGGCCACCGGCCAGGCCACCCTCACGGTCCCGGCCACCGTGTCCGCGGGCCTGTTCCGGGTCAAGGTGACGGCCTCAGCATGAAGACCACCTATTCTCTCAGTTTTGCCTTCATCCCGCTGCCGCAGCCGGCGACCGAGTGGCAGCCGCCGCCCGGGGCGACGATCACCCGTATCGCCGACCACGCCGAGATCGCGATCGGTCAGCTCGCCGAGCAGTTCCGGAACTCGCCAAACCTCCAGGGCCTGGTCGGCATCCTGGCCGGACGGATCCAGGGCTTCGAGGACGCTTTCTACTCGATCTACGCAGGTCGGGCCTTCCCGGTGGCCGCGGGCGATGCTCTCAGCCGCTGGGGCGCGGCGGTCGGCGAGCCACGGCCGACCTCGGGCCTGCCAGCGACCAGCGACCCGACGTACTTCGGGCTGGTCAAGGCCAAGATCCTCGAGAACGTCAGCGAGGGTACGCCCGAGGCTGCCCTCGGGCTGCTACGCGATCTGGGCGCCCTCGGCGTCTTCTACGGCGAGGCCGGGAACTACGCCGCCGAGATCGTCTATGTCGGCGACCTCATCACGAGCGACAGCGATCTGGTACAGATGCTGACCGTCGCGATGCCGCCCATCGGCCTGGCCATCACGCAGGCGGCAGCCAGCTCCCCGTTCGGGTTTGACGACCAGTCCCTGGGCTTTGACCAGGGCCAGCTTGCAAGGGGGATCGTGTAGCGGCCGCAGTTCTCGTCTTCACGTCGCAGGGAATGCGGACGCCAGTCCGGCGTCCGTCATGGCTTGGCTTGGTAGGCCATGGTCAGGCTTGGTAAGGCTGGGTTTGGCTAGGCAAGGTTTGGTATGGCGCCCTTTTTGGGGCTGACGACGAGAACATGAAAGGAAACAGAGGAAATGGCCACCAAAGACAACATCGGAAACGTCGTCATCCTCGATCCGGTTTCCAATGACGGCGAGTTCGCCATAGAGGCCCAGCGTCCCTATCAAGTCGAAGTGACGCTCCAGGGCACCTCGGACATCCTGTTCCACGCCTGGTCCTGTGAAAACGTGGAAGCCAAATCCAAGGCAGCCAAAGGTTCTTCCGCCAAGAAGAACGATGACGTTGCATCATACGTCTATCGCTGTGATGACGGGACAATCGGGATCCCGGGTGAATACCTTCGCCAGTCGATCATCAACGCCGCCAAGTTCCGCCAGGATCCTCGCAGCCCTCGCAAGAGCGCGATGGATCTTTTCAAAGCCGGCATCGTCTCACTGACCGACATCGCATCTTTGGGCGGCAAGGACTGAGATTACGTCAGCAGAAAGCGCGTTCAGGTTCAGCGCAACTGCGTCACCAGAGAGCGACCAGCTATGCGCGCCGGCTGGCGGGCGAGGTTCATGCTTCAGGTCCTGGTTCCAGAGTACATCGATTCCATGATGCTCAAGGCCGTCATCGAGGATGCCGGCCGGCTGGTCGGGTTGGCTGACTTTCGTCCGACGTACGGTCGGTTCACGGCAACCCAGTTCGACGTGATCGAGGCGTAGGAATCAAAGTGCCGAACCCAAAGCCAGCCACCGTTTTCCAGTGGTGTACCAAGCCTCTCGATCCCTCAGCGGCCTTGCTGCAGCCGTCAGACGCTCTGGTCTCGAACGGATACTCGCTCAACAGCAAGCCCAGCTTCAACAATACAAACTGGATCTACGCCAACATCGGCGAGTGGCTAGCCTACCTCGCTACCCTCGACCAGTCGTTCACCTGGCAGAACAACGGGCTCTTCAGCGCCGACCCGACGATCTTCGGCCCGGCCGGCACGGCAGCCGACGGCAGCGATGCGCGCGTCCAGGCCGCCGCGGCCTACTCGGGCTTCGCGCTGTACTATAGCCCGCTCGGGCCGATGCCCGCCGGCGCCGCCTGGAATGCCTTTTACAACGACGCCGGGTCGACCTTTCTGCCCTACAAGGCCGGTACGCCTGCGTTCCGCTCCTTCCTGGACCTCGCCACCGGTACCTTGCGGTACCTGGCATCCACCGGCGTCGCCGCGACGAACACCCCGCTATCCTGGACCGATGCCATGGCCCTCGCCCGAGACGGCAAGGTCCTGGTCGGCAAGACCACCGATGACGGATCAAAGGCCTTGCTGCAAAGCGCCGGAGCGATGTCGGGGCAAGGCTTCTACGCACTGCCGGTCCAGTCGCTTGATTTCAACGGCTTCTACTGGAACAGCTTCCTGTCGCCCGGCGTCGGTAGCCCAGCGTACTACTCGAATGCCCCGGCCTTCGCCTTCGTCTGGAATCCGGGCATCGTCTGGAACGGGAGCTCCTTCCTTTCCGGCTTGGTGCTCAACATGGGATCCGGCGCGGCAGCAGGGACTGCGCTCAGCGGCCAGAGCAGTCCCGCGGTCGCCTTCACCCCGGATGGTCGCCTGTTCATGGGCAACCTCACGAACGGGCTGTTCACCGATGACGGGTCCGGGGCGAAGGTCCAGATCTTCGGCGGCCTGGCCGCCCACGGCGACGTGTCGGGCAACCGCGTCCTGGCTGGCACCGCCGACGACAAGACCGGCGCCACGGTCCAGGCGACGGCGATCAGCGAGGCCGGGCAGCTCCTGACGAACCGCTACCTCGGGATCTCGGCCCAGGCCGCCGACTCTGCCAAGCTCGGGGGCCAGCCGGCATCGTCCTACATGCCGCAAAGCGCTGCTTCCTCCTTCGCTCCGGCGACCGCTTCCCAGCAGAAATGGTTTGCCGGCGGAGGACTCTCCTCGGGCCAGAGCGGCAACACCTTAAGCGAGAACCTCTGGGCGCCCGTAGCCGGGACCTACCTGGTCAACTGGACCGTTTACCTCAGCTCGCCGAACGGTGCGATGTCGGTCTCCACCTACCTGATGACCATGCCGGCGAACACCTCGAACTACAACCAGCTCAGCAACAAGGCTCTGGTGGCGGCCACCGCCTCCCTTTTCAACACGGTGGTTTCGGGATCGTTCATCGTTGCACTGGGCAAGAATGACCTTATCTACGTGGCTGGCGACAACACCGGCGGCGAGACGATCGACATCACGGGGTCCTACATCTCCGCCATCCGGATCGCGTGACGCGCCATGCCGCTGCTCGCCTTCGACTTCGCCGGCCAATATGCCCCCGACCAGGCCGCGACCTGGCAATTCTCGGATGCCACCTGGAAGGATGCGAACGGCAACCCGGTGGACATGACCGGCTACACGGCCAAGATGCAGATCCGGTCCGACCACACGCCCACCAGCACGCCCTACGATGTGCTCGGTACGGCCGACGGCACCATCGCCCTGGGCTCGAACGGAGCATTCGCGATCAACGTCCCGGCGGCGCGCACCGTCCGCTACAACTGGGGCGTCGGCTATTACGACCTGAAGGTGACGTCGCCGTCGGGCGTGGTTACGACCTTGATGTCCGGCCGCGTGATGCCTAACCCAGCGGCGACGTTCCTCTCATGAGCTGCGCAGTGGCCACGACCGGCAGGGTCCGATGAATAGTGGATACATCGTCGTCCAGAGCCGCCCTCAGTCCATCGTCATCTCGGGTAACGGAGCCGTCGTGCCCGAGGGCGGTCGCGTCGACCTCAGCCAGCAATCGGTCACCGCCGGCGAGGACTTCGGCCAGACACAGGACCTGGGCAACCCACTGGCGGCGACGCTCTTCATCTGGCTGAACGGCCAGCCGCTCCCGCCGCAGGCCAAGGTTACGGTGTCCGCAAGCCCGACCGGGGCGAACTGGTATCCGGTCTTCCGGTTCGAGTGGGACGCAACGCAGCCCGGTCAGGCTGGCGACGTGGTGCAGATCCCCCCGGCCGCCATGTACAAGGCCACCAGCGACACCAGCTGGGCCGGGACTGCAAGCGCACCGGCCATCGAGCTCGAGATCCAGGTCGCCTACGGGGGCCCGCCGTGATCCCCTCGAGTCACCCGGCATCGAGCGGAGGCTTGCCATGATCGTCTCGCAGAACGGCACCATTCTGGGGGCGGCCGCCGGCGCCACGCCCGCCGCGTACACGGTGGGGCTCATGCCGTCAGCCACCCCAGTAGTGGTCGAGCACCCGCTGTGCGTCCAACTGTCGGCAGTCAACTTCGTGGACACCGCGGGCGTTCCGCACGAACTCGACTGGACCTGCGACACCACCTTCCCGTACGCGGTCCACCTGGCTGCCGTGCTCGATGCGGGCACCCTGACGATCCGATAGGTCATCAGCTCCAGGGCCATGGCCTGTCTGACGGCGCGGTTGCGCAGCTACAACGCTTCCTTGTCTAGCCGCTGAAGGCCTTCGTGAATAAGGCTCTTGAGCAAGGTCTGGTACGGAAGTCCCTTTCGTCTGGCTATCTTGCGTGCCTGATCCAGATCGTCAACCGGCATCTTGAGCGAGATCGCCTTGGTGGCGAACCGTTCTCGAGCCTGTCTCGCTTGCTCGATCGCAGCCTCCCTGGTTGGAAGGCCAAGCCTATCGGCGAGATCCGGCGTGCCCTTGGGGAGGAACTCAACGTAATCCTCTAGGCTGTCCTGGTGATCGGCCCACCAGTTTGCTTCTTCTGCCTCGGACTTGAATCTAGGAACCGGCTTCTTGGGCATTTTGAGCCTCCATGTAAAGCCGCCGCAGCTTTCGCTTGGCAGAAAACGCTGTCACCACCCGGATCTTCCCGTTCCGAACCGCGTAAACCACCACCAGGATCTGGCCAGTAGCAGTCTGTCCCAGGAATACCGACCGGGCTTCGCCATCGATTTCCTGTTCTTTGGTCTTCAACCGAAAGCTGCTGAAGGTCTCAGCAGCCTCCTCGGGCGTAACCCCGTGCGCCTGAACATGCTCCACATTGGCGGCGTCCCAGTCGAATTCCACGCCTGAGTATATACCGCATACATACCCAAATCAACCCCTCTTCGCTCACGCTGCCCCCTGCCGCGCTTGCGGCCGATCGCGCCCCTGGCGCAGGAGATTCCCAGATGGCGAGAACCTTCGACACCGACATCCTCGTCCTGTCCACCGCCCCCACGCAGGCTGGTCATGTCACCCGCAAGGACTACGTGGACGGCCAGATCGCCCTGATGCTGCCGCTGACGGGCGGCACACTGACCGGCGCCCTCACCCTGGCGACCGATCCCACCGCCGGCCTCCAGGCGGCCACCAAGCAGTACGTCGACAACGTTAGCCAGGGCCTCCAGGCCAAGAACTCGGTCCAGACCGTCGCCACCTTTGGCGTGGCCGGGAATGCAGCCGGTGCTGGCGTTGGGAAGACCATCACCAGCGCGGGCTTCGGGGCCTTTCCTGCTGTCAACGGCTACACCTGCGTCCAGGGCGACCGCATCTTGCTGACCACCCAGATCAGCCCGGTGGACAATGGCGTCTACGTCTTGACGACGGCAGGTGACGCTGCGACGGCCTACGTCCTGACCCGGGCCGTCGACATGGACGACGACGCCGAGGCTGTCGTCGGCGATCACGTCCTGGTCGACCTGGGCACCCACACCGGCGAGATGTGGATGCTGTCGGCCAAGACCGGCACGCTAGATGCTGCCGGCTCGGTCTTGACCTTCATCAAGATGGAATTTGGAAACGCCTATAGCGCTGACGAAGCCACCTTGCACCTGGCCGGCTACCAGTTCAGCGTCAAGGCCCAGGGCATTGGCCCCGCCCAGCTCGGCGCTGTGGCGGCGGCCAACGGCGGCCTGGCTGGGGGCAATGGTGCGGCTCTGTCGGTCGTGACCGATGGCGCGTCGCTCGACCTCACTGCCACCGGCCAGGTCGAGATCAAGAACGTGGCTCCGGCCAAGATCGGCTCGCTGGTCAGCGGG
>JAJXWQ010000068.1 GCA_021781555.1 bacterium | reverse complement strand
ATGGGAGCAGGCATGGGGCTGTTCTCTTGGCTGTGGTTGGGTTGCAGGCACAACCAACCTACCGGGAGTTCGGCCCTTTGTCACTCCTGGCAATTCCTCGCCTATCGGCAAGTCTCCCGGATGGCTCGCTTTCTGGCATGGCGGGCGCCGAAAACGCCCGAGGCTCGGGCAGCTCCGGGCTACCTGTCTGCCCCATCCGCGCCACGGGCCTTGCGCCCGAGACGCGCGCATCCTCGCGCGCTCACGGGTCCGTGAAAGAGCCCGTGTAGGTCGTGCCCGCGACCGTCACGCTGGCCTCGATCTGGTGGGTCGAGCCCGACAGGTGGGGGTAGACGTAGAAGAAGAGCGATCCGTCCCCCTGGGTATCCAGGGCCGCCGTCATGGTCTGCGGTGTGCCGTCGATCGTGAGCGTGGCCTGGGCGCCGACCGTCGACTTCTGCAGTCCGCTCAGCTGCGCGTCATAGGGGAAGATGAAGTACAGCGAGCGCCCGTTCTCGGGATAGGCGAGAAACTCGAGGTAGCCCCCACCCGCCTGGTCAATCTGGCCGCCATGTGGCGCCGGTGGAAGGGTCTGGAAGGGGGCTGGCGTCTCGCCCGGAGAGGCGGACGGCAGCGTGTTCTCCACGTGAGGCACATCCGGAGCGTTCGGGAGATCCGGCCCCGCGCAGGCCACGGCGATCCCCGTCGCCACGATAGCGCCCACCAGGAAGATGAAAAACCTAGGGGGCGCCATCGCTTTGCGATCCCTCCGGGGAAAAGGGCCAGATCTTGATGCCAGAGCCGCTCCGTGTCAGGCGATCGTGGTCGATGACGACGTCGAGGACACCTGCGCCGAAGGCAGCTCCATGTTGGCCGAAGGATCGATCATGGCCTGGTAGATGTTGGCCACCAGGGAGTAGAGCTGCTGGAAAATCTGATCGAACTTTGCCGCGTTGGCGACCTGCTGGGACCTGGACTTGGCGTCAGCACTGTCGAAGTGGTCCTTGAAGCGGGTCCAGAACCCGGGGTGGCCCGCCTTGTAGGCAGCCTGATCGACACGGTTGAGATCGGCGGCCAGGGCATTCTGGATCTCTGCAGGGCTGATCGGCGCCGAGCTCGAACTCGTGCCGGCCGCGCCCGTACTTGCGGCAGGTGCGGCTCCTGATGCCGATCCGGTCCGACTCACGCTGGACATCTCGTCCTCTTTTCTGTAGCGAAGAGTTCCCCTGGAGCGCGTGAGACCGCGCTTCCTCTCTTATTATTCCCTCAGCATCTTCAGGCTTGCGCAATTTAATCGTTTGGCAAAAATATTTAGCACCAACCGGGTAACTGAAGGTTGATGCGCATCCTTGTAGCCGACGACGAAGACAACATCCGTCAGCTCATTCGAATCGTCCTGACGAGGGCTGGCCACGCCGTCCTCGAGGCGGCCGACGGAGTCGAAGCCCTGTCCCAGGCGACCGCCGAGGCGCCCGACCTGATCCTCCTCGACGTCCGGATGCCCAACATGGACGGCGTCGAGGCCCTGGCCCGGCTCAAGGCCGACCCGGCCACGGCCGAGATCCCGGTCATGATGGTCTCGGCCTACGCACAGCAACGCGAGGGCCTGGACTACATCGCCTCGGGCGCCTCGGCCTACGTGACCAAGCCCTTCAATCCCAAGGATCTCCTGGCCCGGATCGAGAACCTGTTCGCCGGTCGGCTGTAGGCCTTCCGGCAGGTGTACCGGGCCCATCTGCGCGGGGGGCGGGGCGGTAGCTGTCTCCCCGTCGCCCTGCCGACGATCCAGGCGACCTCACCCGGCGTCGCCGAGAGCCAGGCCGATCTCGGCCCGGACCTCCGGGTCCGTCTCTGCCACGAGAGCGCTGCGGAGGCCTGTCCGATCGCCGAGCCGGCCCAACCCCCATGCCGCATGCAGGCGGACCAGAGCGCTGTCGTGCCTCAGCGCCGCTCGCAGGGGCTCGATGGCCGCCGGATCCCCGGAATTTCCCAGTGCGATCGCCGCATTGCGCGCCAGTCCCGCTAGCTTGGCCCGCTTGATCGGGCTGCCCTTGAACCGGCGGGCGAAGGCTTCCGGAGTCAACGCAACCAGGTCGGCAAGCCGGGGATAGAGCCTCTCGGCCAGCTCCTGGGTCGCCCGGCCCGCGCCTGCGACCGGGCGGGCTCGATCGGCCCAGGAGTTCCACGGGCACGGTTCCTGGCAGGCGTCGCACCCGAAGACCCAGTCCCCCAGCGAGGGGCGCAGCTCGCGCGGAACAATTCCGCGGCACTCGATGGTCAGGTAGCTCACGCAACGCCTGGCATCCACCTGTCCTGGACCGACGATGGCCCCCGTCGGGCAAGCCGGGATGCAACGCGAGCACGTTCCGCAGCTCACCGTCGTCGGCGACGTCGGCTCGAGCTCCCGGCGCGTGAGGATGGCACCGAGGAATCCATACGACCCCACCTGCGGCGCCAGGAGATTGGCGTTCTTGCCCGGCCAGCCCAGGCCCGCGGCCCGGGCCGCGGAGCGCTCGAGGATCGGGCCCGTATCCACGTAGCAGCGCGCCCAGGGATCCTCGAGAAGCTCGGCCAGCTGCCGCAGGCGTGCCAGGACCTCCCCGTGGTAGTCCGGCCCCAGGGCGTAGCGGGCAATCCGCCCCCGCAACCCGTCCAATGGCCGTGCCGGCAGCGAACCCGGGTGGTAGCTGGCAAAGACCATCACCACGCTCTTGCAGCCATCGAGCACCCGCCGTGGATCGCTACGACGCTCAAGATCCCGAGCCAACCACGCCATGTCCGCGTGATGCCCGGCCTGCAGCCAGGCCACAAACTGCCCGGCATCCGGGTAGGGCGCGGCGCGCATGACCCCGATGGCCTCGAACCTCAGCGCACGCGAGGCCGGGGCGATTCTCGAGAGGGTGGTCGGCACTTCGCTTATAATCGCCTCTGGAACCCGGGTCGTCCACGGGGGAACATCATGGCCAGCCAGGCTGACAGTTCGCGCCTTCAGGTCCGCAATCCCGCGACCGGCGGGGTTCTGGCGGAAGTGGAGATCGCCGGGCCCGCGCAGGTGCAGCTCGCCGTGGATCGGGCTCGGGCTGCACAGGTCGCCTGGGGTCAGACCAGGCCCCGCGATCGGGCCAAGATCGTGACGGCCTTCCGCAAGGCGCTGGCTCGCCATGCAGAACAGCTGGCCGCTCGGATCTCGGAAGAGACCGGCAAACCCAGTCACGAAGCGCTCTTGATGGAGGTCCTCCCGCTGGTGGACCTCATCGCGTACTTCTGCCGCCGGGCTTCCGGGCTGCTCCGGCCCCGCCGCATCCGCCTCCACCTGCTGCCCCACCGGCGCAGCTACCTGCATTTTCGCCCCAAGGGCGTGGTCGGCGTCGTGTCGCCGTGGAACTTCCCGCTGGCGATCCCCCTGGGCGAGGTGGCGATGGCGCTGCTGGCGGGAAACTCGGTCGTCCTCAAACCCTCTGACCTGACCCCGCTCATTGCGCTCGAAGCCAAGCGGCTCTGGGACGAGTGCGGCGCCGCGCCCGATCTCTTCCAGGTCGTCGCCGGCGGGGCGCAGACCGGACGATCCCTGGTCGAGGCCAGCATCGACCACGTGAGCTTCACGGGGTCGGTTGCGGCCGGGCGCGCGGTTGCCGCCGCATGCGGTCAGCGCCTGGTGACCTGCACGCTCGAGCTCGGCGGCAAGGCACCGGCCATCGTCTGCGCCGATGCCGACGTCGAGCGCACGGCGCGGGCCCTCGTTTGGGGCGGCTTCGCCAACTCGGGCCAGGTGTGCGCAGCGGTCGAGCGGGTCTACGTGGTCGGGCCCCTCTACGAGGTCTTGCTGGCCCGGGTGACGGCCCTGGTTCGCGAGTTGCGAATCGGCGACCCGAGTCAGGAGGTCGACGTGGGCTCCATGACCTTTCCCCACCAGGTCGAGGTCGTGAGCGAGCAGGTGGCCGACGCCGTCACCCGAGGGGCCCGCATCGAGAGCGGCGGCGAGGCCCCCGCGGGGCCGGGGCTGGTCTTCTTGCCCACGGTCCTGTCCGGCGTGACCCAAGACATGCGGGTCATGCGCGAAGAGACCTTCGGGCCGATCCTGCCCATGATGCGCGTGGAATCCGAAGAGGAGGCGATTCGCCTGGCCAACGACAGCTCCCTGGGCCTCAACGCCTACGTCTTCAGCCGTGACACCCGCCGGGCCCGGAGCATCGCCGAGCGCGTCGAGGCCGGCACGGTGATGATCGACGATGTCCTGGCCACCCACGGCGCGCCCGAGACCCCCTGGGGCGGCGTCAAACAATCCGGGATCGGCCGCGTGCACGGTGAACTCGGGCTCATGGACCTGGTCCAGGTGCGGCACGTGAACTACCCGGCGTTCAAGGTGCCTGCCGAGCTCTGGTGGTTCCCCTACCGCCGGAAGGTCTTCGACCTGACGATCCGGTTCATCCGGCGCGTGTTCGGCTAGAGTGCTCCCGGTTTGAATGGATCGAGCCCGATGAGTCAAACGGGGCCCGGTTGCGCAGCGAAGCGACCGCGCAGAGGGACCCGTTCGAACGGCGCTCCGTCCTACACGACGAAAGCCGCAGAGCCGACCGCGAGGACGAACCCGATGGTGTCTGCGACGAGTTCGGCCTGCGTATGTCCGCCCGCATCGTGGATGAGGAAGCCCCCGGCGCCCACGAAGGAAGACGTCGGGTCTCGCAGGTAGCACTCGGACAGCGTGACGATCGCCAGCCCGGAGCTACCCAGAACTGCGAACAGGATTCCTCGCCTCGTCTTGCTCATGGCCTCGCCTGCTTCGAAAAAGTACCGCGCGCTACCGGGCTCCAGGGGGAAGGACTTCCTCGGGAACTCCTGACCCGGGGCGTTGCTTTATGAAGCTTATTGAACTAATCTAAAGTAATCAACCGGACGACCTCGACCGAGCAGGCGGCCATGCCCCCGGGTACCGGACTCCGACTGCTCGACCCTGGACGTCCGCAGCTTCCATCGGTTCGAAAGCTACTCGAGGTCGGTGATCTAGCCGCCAGGCAACCCGACCTTCGCATGGAGCGAGGATGAATCGCAACGCGCTGGCGGTCGTCGCGCTCGTCGTCATTGTGCTCGGCGGGCTCGTCTACTTCATGTATTCGGAGCACGCCCACGAGACCGGGTGGAGCGTCGGACCGGCGCATGCCAAGGGGCTGGTCCAGCCCATCGCATTCTCCCATCGCATCCACGTCACCGTGCGCGGGATTTCCTGCACGTACTGCCACCAGTTCGTCGATACCGCCAACGTCGCGGGAATTCCGCCGATGGAAACCTGCCTGGCCTGCCACAAGACCCTCGACACCAGCAAGCTGTTGGGCGACGCGAAGATCGCGACCGCGGCCGAGCAGGTCGAGATCGACAAGTTCATGACCGGAGCTCCCGGCGTCGCCACGCTCAAGAATCCGGACCACGGCGTCCGGTGGCTCCGGGTCTACGACCTCGTGGACCACGTCCACTTCCCCCACCGCGTCCACATCTGGGCCCTGGCCACCCGGGCAGGCAAGACCCCGGGAACGACCTGCTACCTCTGCCATGGCGATGTCGCGAAGATGGATCGCGTGGGACAGTTCGGCGGCCCATACACGGACCTGATCCGGATGGGAACCTGCCTGGCCTGCCACGCCAAGTACCGGGCCGGAACGGATTGCGTGGAGTGCCACAAGTGATGGATCGCCGCGACTTTCTCAAGCTCTCCGGGCTGACCGCCAGCGCCCTGGCCCTCGGGGCCTGCCAGGATTACAACGCCCGGCTCGAGGCCTACGCGGTCCGCCCCGAAGAGATCGTCCCGGGCATGCCCACGTACTTCGCCACCGCCTGCGAGATGTGTCCGGCGGCCTGCGGGGCCATGGCCCGGGTGCTCGAGGGCCGCGTGGTCAAGCTCGAGGGCCTGCTCGACCACCCCGTGAACCACGGCGGACTGTGCGCCCTCGGCCAGGCGAGCGTGCAGCTGGAGTACCATCCGGACCGCTTCTATGGACCCGATATCCGCACGACCCGCGGCCAGCCCGGTACCGCGTATCTGACGCTGAAGCGCACGATCCACGCGGCCTTCGCCGCCACGAGCCGACCGACGAAGCTCGTGGACAACATGAAGGTCGGCGTCATGTCCTTCGGCAAGCCCGACTTCAAGCTTGGCGACCGCGAGTGGGCCGACGCGCACGCCCAGACGGCGCAGCTCTGGCCCGCAGCCATTTCCAGGCTGGCCAGCGGCCTGGCGAGCGGCCGAGGGGCGACCCTCATCCTCGTCGGCCACCAGATCCGCGGGCACCGCTACTCGCTCCTGGCCAGGCTGGCCACCGTCCTCGGAGCCCCCGCGCCGGTCGTGGTGGAGCCCTTCGGGGACGAAGCCATACGGGTGGCCAACGCGGCAGTCTACGGCCGGCCCGAGATCCCCACCTACGACCTGGCGAACTCCGAACTCGTCATCCTCTTCGGCGACGACCTCTTCACCAGCGGCCTGGCCCCGACCCATTACACCTGGGGGTATGGAGCCATGCGGCGGGCCCGCCAGGACATCCGCGGCAAGCTCATCGTCGTCGGCACCCGATTCGGCGAGGCGGCGGCCGTGGCCGACGCGTTCATCGCGGTCAAACCCGGGACCCACGGGGCCATCGCCCAGGCGCTGCTCCCGCCTGCCAGCGGCGGCATCTCGCCAGCCGCGGCAGCGAGCCTGACAGGCAGCTCGCAGGATCAGATCGAAGAGCTTGCACGCCTCTACAGGACTCTCAAGCCGGTCATTGCCCTCGGAGGAACCGAGGTCGCCGCCCAGACCAACGCCGTGCCGGCGCTCACCGCCATCGCCGCCCTCAACGTGGCCGCGGGCTCGGTCAACCGCACCGGCGGCGTGCTGGCCGTGGCTCCGCCACCGCTGGCGGGGATGGCTCCGCCAGCTTCCGCGAGCTACCGCGTGCTCCGGGATTGGGCCGACAAGATGGCCGCCGGGGCGATCCGGAGCCTGCTACTGGTGAACGTCGATCCCTTCATGGCTTTCCCCGAGGCCTACGACCTCCGGGGTGCGATGGGCAAGGTGCCGTTCATCGCCAGCTTCTCGACGCTGCCGGATGACGGCTCGGCCCTGGCGGACCTGATCCTCCCGGACAGCACCTTCCTCGAGCGCTGGGGCGACAGCACGCCCGCGGTCGGCGTGGGAGCAGCGGTCGGCAATCTCATCCAGCCACCGGTAGACCCCTTCTTCGCAGCGAGACCGGTCGAGGATGTGATCCTCGCAGCGGCCAAGCAGGCCGGGCACGATCTCGGCTATGCCGACGGCGAGGCCTATTTCAAGGCCATGTGGGCCAAGCTGGCACCAGATATTTCGGCTCCCGGCACCCAGAGCCCGTGGGTCAAGGCCCTGCGCGTCGGCGGCATCCGCCGCGCCGGGAACGGACCCGACTTCGCGGCCCACCTGCCCACCCTGGCACCTCCAGAGGCTCCGGCCTTCCGGGGCGATCCGGCGACGCGGCCCTTCCACCTCGTGCCGGTGCGTTCGTCCCGGTACCGCAACGGCCTGGGGACCGCCCTCCCGTGGCTGCAAGAATGGGGCGATCCGATGGTCACCGGCGCCTGGGGCGGCTGGGTCGAGCTCAGCCCCAAGGCGGCAGCCAAGCTCGGCGTCAGCCAGTACGACGAGGTCAAGGTGGAATCGGACCGGGGCTCGCTCCTGCTCGGGGTCGTCGTGTATCCCGGCTTGCCGGAGGACGCCGTCGGTATCCCCCTCAACTACAGCCGGATCCACGGCACGCGTTACGACTCGGCGGCCGGCGGCACGATCTGGGAAGCGACCCAGAAGACCGATCCGGGCCGTGGCGCCGACGTTCGAGCGCTCATCGAGGAAGTCATCGAGCCCCGCTCCGGGCAGCTGGCCTGGGGATCCACGCGGGTCAGCGTCACGCCGACCGGCCGGCAGGTCCCGCCAGGCAAGCTGGTCCTCGTCAGCAAGAGCGTGCAACCGCAAGAGAATCCTGCCCTGCCACACGCCATTCACCGGGAGTTCAAGGTATGGCCGATTGGATAAGCGACAAGGGCCTCCAGACCACCACCGGTCCGCGCGGCGCCGGCCGCCGCTGGGGCCTGGTCGTCGATCTCGACAAGTGCACGGGCTGCGGTGGCTGCGTCATCGCCTGCCATGCGGAAAACAACCTTGCCCTGGCCGGCCCCATCGATACCGACCAGGGACGCTCCTTCGACTGGATCCGCATCGAGCGGTACTGGGAAGGCGAGTATCCCGATGTCAAGGCGCAGTTCATCCCGGTCATGTGCCAGCAGTGCGAGGCTGCGCCGTGCGAGCCGGTCTGCCCCGTCTTCGCGACCTATCACACCGCGGAAGGCCTCAATGCCATGGTCTATAACCGTTGCATCGGGACCCGCTTTTGCGAGAACAACGACCCCTACAACGTCCGCTACTTCAACTGGTTCGAGCCGGCCCTCAACTGGCCCGATCCCCTCCCGAACCAGCTCAACCCGGCAGTGTCGGTCCGCTCGAGGGGCGTGATGGAAAAATGCACCTTCTGCGTGCAACGCATCCGCGATCACGAGGAACAGGCCCGCATCGAGGGCCGGGTGCTGAAAGACGGCGAGTTCACGACCGCCTGCGCCCAGTCCTGCCCGGCCAAGGTCCTGATCTTCGGGGATCTCGACGATCCCGCAAGCGCGGTGAGTCAGCTGGTCCAGAGCGATCGCCGCTTCCGCCTGTTCGAGAGCCTTGGTACCGAGCCGGTCGTCTACTACCTCAAGGGCGGTCAGGGATGAGGGCAAGACCTTCGTTGCCGATCCTCTCGAAGCGGGAGCAAGCTAGATGGGCATGATCGTTCACCCTCCGGAACTCTATCCTGACGAGCAGATCAACCAGGACGTCCTGCGGCCGGTTTTCGTCACGACCTGGCGATGGTGGATCCTGGTGGCGATCTCCGGGGGCGGCTTCATGGCCGGACTGGCGACCTGGTTCTACATGATGGCCACGGGCATGTGGGTCACGGGCCTCCACCGACCGGTGATGTGGGGGCTGTTAATATCCAATTACGTGTTCTGGATCGGTCTCTCCAATTCCGGAACCGTCATCTCCGCGATGCTCCGCCTGTCCAAGGCCGACTGGCGCCGTCCGATCACCCGGGCCGCCGAGGCCATGACGGTATTCGCGCTGCTCATCGCAGCCCAGTTTCCCCTCATCCACCTGGGCCGGACCTGGCTCTTCTACTACATCTTGCCGTACGTCAACCAGCGCCTGCTCTGGAACAACTTCCGCTCCCCCCTGGTGTGGGACATGATGGCCATCATGGCCTATCTGGGCGGTTCGATGCTCTACCTCTACCTGCCCACGCTGCCGGATTTCGCCATACTCCGCGACCACGCCGACGGCATCAAGAAGAAGATGTTCACCCTGTTCGCGCTGGGATGGCGGGGAACGCGCGGCGAGTGGACGACGCTCAACGCCTGCATCCTGTCGCTGGCCTTGCTCGTGCTACCGGTCGCGGTATCGATGCACACCATCGTCTCCTGGGATTTCGGAATGACCCTGGTGCCGCTGTGGCACACCTCCATATTCGGACCTTACTTCGTCATCGGCGCGCTGTACTCGGGAATGGCCCTGGTCATCACCATCATTCTCATCCTGCGCTGGGCCTTCGGCTGGCAGCGCTACATCACGCCCTATCATCTGGATAAACTCGGCAAGATCATGCTGGTTGCTGGACTGGTATGGTTCTATCTGTGGTTCAACGACTACGTCACGTCGTGGTATGGCAAGCTTCCCGAAGAGAAGATCATTTTCGACCTGAAAAACGCCGGAACTTACTACTGGTGGCAAATCACGATGATGCTGGCCAACACGATGGTCACGCTGCCGCTCCTTGCCTTCAAGAAGTTCCGGACGAGCCCGTTGGCGATGTTCATCCTCACGATATTCATCAATATCGGCATGTGGATCGAGCGACTTCTCATCGTGGTGCCGTCTCTGGTGGAAAAGGGGCCGAGTTTCACGTGGACCACCTACCATCCGACGTGGGTGGAGTGGATGTTGACGGTCTATCCTCTCGCAGGATTCATGGTCCTGTATCTCCTCTTCATAAAGATCGCACCGCTGATTTCGGTCTGGGAAATTCGCGAAGACAAGGTGGCTTATGCCACCAAGAAGATGGGCCAGGCCGAACTGCGGGCCGTGGTAGCGGAGTGAAAGAATGGCAGACGTATATGTCGTTGCAACCTTCCCGGAGGTTGATACTGCGGCAGACGGCATCAAGCGCCTTCTCGACGCGCATTTCGCGGCCCGCAACATCGACGTCCTGACGGGTGTACCGTATCCCCCGGAGACCTGGGGCCTGCCGGCCCTCAAGTCCAACATCCGCAAGATCGCCGCGCTCTTCTTCGCCATCGGCGCGGCCTGCGGCTTCACCGTGGCGGCCGGAACCGGGTGGTTGTATCCCCTGCCCACGGGAGCCAAGGCCATCATCACCCTGCCCGCCTACGGCATCATCACCTACGAATTCGCGACGATCTTCGGGGTCTTCGCTGCGGCCATCGGCACGCTCGCGGAGACCCGGTTGCCCACCATGAAGAGCCTCCCTTACCACCCCAAGGTTTCGGAAGGTTGGCCCACCGTCACGGTCCGGTGTCCCGACAGCCAGAACATCGACAACGCCGAGAGCTTGCTGCGGCTGGCGGGAGCCCAAGACGTGCTGCGCCACGCCATCTAGACCTTTTGCAGTTTGACCGGGCCCCGTTTGACTCATCGGGCTCGATCCATTCAAACCGGGAGCACTCTAGTCCGCACCAGGAGTTTGCTTGCATGCTTGGCATCTTTCGCCGTCAGGCGCTCGTGGCCGGGATCGTCGGCCTTCCCCTGCTCGTCGCCTGCCAGGGCCAGATGCGCGATCAGATCGACTTCCGGGCGCAAAAATCGCCACTCCCGGTCCCACCGGACAGCGTGGCCATGACGGACCAGGCGGTGAACCTCGATTACCCTCTGGGCCAGACCGGCGGACCGGCCAACCCCACCTCCAAAGACAGCGGCGCGACCCTGGCTCTGGGCAAGGAAAAGTACGACGCGCAGTGCGCGCCCTGCCACGGCTCGAGCGGCAAGGGCGATGGCCTGGTCGGCCAGGCCCTGATCGTGCCCCCGACCGATCTCACAGGTGCGCGCTTCGCGACGATGAGCGACGGCCAGATGTACCTGCGCATCGTCCTCGGAGGCGCCAGCGGGGGCCAGGTGATGCCCAGCTACGCCAAGAAGCTGACTATGCTCGAACGCTGGGCCGTGGTCAACTACGTCAAGTACGCCATCGCCGGGCATCCTGCGGGTCCGCTGCCCGTGGCGTCAGGAAGCCTTTCGCCCTTCGGGCCGGCGTCCGGGCCCGCGACGGCAAGCCGCTGATGCGGCTGCAGCGATCGTGCGGTGCTGCGCAACCGGGCCACCCTGGCTACATACCTGTGTAGATCGGCCCGCCGCCACCCTCGGGCGCGACCCAGGTGATGACCTGGTACGGGTCCATGATGTCGCAGGTCTTGCAGTGCAAGCAGTTCGAGGCGTTGATCTTGAGCTCGGTCTTGCCGGAAGCGCCCGGCACCATCTCGTAGACGGCCGCTGGGCAGAAGTGCTGGCAGGGGTTGCCGAACTCTTCCTTGCAGCGCGTGTTGCAGATATCCAGGCGATCCTTTTCGGCGATCACCAGGTGGCAGGGCTGGTTCTCCTCGTGGGTCGTGCCCGAGTGGATCATATCGTCGAGCTTTGTGAAGGTCAGCTTGCCGTCCGGCTTGAATCCGTTCGTGGCCGTGTTCGCCGGGTGGGCCTCCGCCAGCGTCTTCATCCGGCCGTGACCGGGGCGCGTGCCAAGACCGGCAGCCATGGGACTCCCGCCGCCCATCAAGGTGACGAACCCGGCATTGATCAAGCCGCCAAGCAAGCCTCGCTCGAACCCCTGGTGGAAATCACGGACCGAGTAGATCTCCTGGCCGATCCACGACTCCGTGACGGCGCGATCGTAGGCTGCCAGGCGCTTGCGACTGGCATCGGCGGTAATCATCGCGGCGAAGGCAGTCTCGGCGGCCAGCATCCCGCTCTTGATCGCCATGTGGATTCCCTTGAGCCGCATTCCGTTGACCAGGCCCGCCGCGTCCCCGACCAGCATGCAGCCGTCCACGGACAGCTGCCCGATCGCGTGGTAGCCGCCGACCGGCACGGTCTTGGCACCGTAGCGGACGATCTCGCCACCCTCGAGCACGTCGCGGACGAGCGGGTGCGTCTTGAAGATCTGCAGGTTGCGATGCGGATCGGTGAGGGGATCCTCGTACTCGAGACCCGTCACGAAGCCCACCGACACCAGCGAATCGGCCATGTGATACATCCACGATCCACCGTATTCACTGCCCTTGAGCGGAAAGCCCATCGTGTGGACGACCTTGCCGGGGCGGTGCTTGGCGGGGTTGACCTTCCAGATCTCCTTGACCCCCGTGCCCCATAGCTGCGGGTGCTTGCCCGCATCCAGCTTGAAGTGGTTGATGAGCCAGCGCGTGCAATGCCCGCGGGTCCCCTCGCCCAGGACCGTGACCGCGGCGCGGAAGTCCGTCCCCGGCTGAAAGTTTCCTCTCGGCTTGCCGTCATGATCGCGTCCGGTGTCGGTTCCCCGCACTCCCACGACCCGGTCGTCCTCGACCAGGACCTCCGCGACCGGCATTCCCGGAGCGAGCGTGACTCCGGCCTCCTCGGCCTTCTTGGCCAGCCAGGCGACGGCCTTGTTCAGCGAGATGATGGCATTGCCGTGGTTCTGAAGCGCGGGCGGCGTGAACGGGAACTTGATCTGCGAGTGGGCGGTCAAGAACAGCACCTCGTCCGTCCCGACGTCAGCCTCGACCGGGAACCCCTGCTCTCGCCAGTCGGGGAAGAGTTCCCGGATCCCGCGGGGATCCATCACGCCTCCGGAGAGGCTGTGGGTACCGAAATCCGGCCCCTTCTCGAGGACCACGATGCCCTCCTTGTCGATCGGCTCGCCCTGGGTCTCGCCTCTGGCGATGCGCTCGTTGTGGGCATCGACCAGGCGTGCCAGGTGGATCGCACCGGCCAGGCTGGCGGGTCCTCCTCCCACGAATACGCATCCGACCGCGACGACTTCACGTTCCAAGGCGACTGACTCCCAGAAAATAAAACTCTCCTTAAAGATATCACGCCCTACCGGCCAGGCCCGGTCCCGACCAGCTCCCGGACCGGTTCAGGGGTGTCGCTAGCCGGCGCCAGCCACGCCACGGCGTCGAGAAGCCGCCAGGTGGACCAGCAGGAGCGAGAGATCGGCAGGCGTCACGCCTCCGAGACGCGACGCCTGGCCCAGGCTGCGCGGGCGGACGCGCCCGAGCTTCTCGCGAGCCTCGGATGACAGGCCGGTTACCTTGTCGTAGTCCAGCTCTGCGGGCAAGGCCTCGGATTCCATCCGAGCCATCCTGGCCACGTCCTCCGCCTGCCGACGGATGTAGCCCTCGTACTTGAGGGAGATGGCGCACTGCTCGGCGACCTCGGCATCCGTGACGAGCGGGTCGCGTTCCTCGCAGGACGCATCCTGGCCGATCTCGCGCCCGCCGAGTTCCCAGACGGCCTCGACGGGGATGTGCGGCCGGCGCAGGAGTTCCGCGAGCGTGGCGGTGCCCTCGAGCCGCTCGCCGGCCGACTCGAAAAGGGCGGCGCAACGAGCGGACGGCGTCACGCGGGTCGCAGCAAGCCAGGCCATGGTCTCGGCAATCGCGTCTCTCTTGGCCACGAAGCGGTTCCAGCGCAGGTCGGACACCAGCCCGAGGTCACGCCCGATCTCGGTCAACCGCAGATCCGCGTTGTCCCCCCTTAGAATCAGGCGGTACTCGGACCGGCTGGTCAGCATACGGTACGGCTCTCGGATATCCTTGGTCACCAGGTCGTCGATGAGCGTCCCGAGGTAGGATCCCTGCCGGCCGAAGACGACTGGCTCGTCGCCCCGGGCTCGCAAGGCGGCGTTGATTCCGGCCACGATTCCCTGGGCCGCCGCCTCCTCGTAACCCGAGGTGCCGTTGATCTGTCCCGCGGCGAAGAGACCTCGCACGCACCGGGCCTCGAGCGTGGGGTCGAGCTGGGTCGCATGCAGGTAGTCGTACTCGACGGCATAGCCCGGGCGCAGCATCTCGGCCCGCTCCAGGCCGGGCAACGAGCGCAGCATCTCGATCTGTACCTTGGCGGGAAGCGAGGTGGAGAAGCCCTGGACGTACATCCAGTCGCTATCCCGCCCCTCCGGCTCGATGAAGAGCTGGTGTCGCTCCCGGGCGGCAAACCGTACCACCTTGTCCTCGATGCTCGGGCAATACCGCGGCCCGACCCCTTCGATGAGCCCGCCATAGAGCGGCGAGAGGTGGAGGTGGCGCCGGATGATCTCGTGCGTCCGATCGGTGGTGTAGGTGAGGTGGCAGGGGATGTCAGGGCGCTCGACCGTACTCGGCAGGAAGCTGAACCGCAGGGGACGCGCATCCCCCGGAGCGAGCTCCATCTTCCCGAAGTCGATCGACCCCCGGTGCACCCGTGGCGGCGTGCCCGTCTTCAGACGGCCGGTCTCGAATCCGAGCGCCTGCAAGCTGGCCGTCAGACCGACGGCAGGGGCCTCGCCATGGCGCCCGCCGGGAGTGCTCGCAGGGCCGGTGAAGAGCTTGCCGCCGAGAAACGTTCCAGTCGTCAGCACGACCGTCCGGCTCACGATCAAGCCGGCACTGGTGTGCACCCGCACTCCGTTCGCCGGGCCTCCCCGCCGGTTCGGACGCCGGGTGCTGGGGATCGGCTCGATCCCCTCCACGGCGGCCTCGAGAACCGTGGCAACGCTTTCCACGCTGGCGCGCATCGCGCTCGCATACTCGCGCCGGTCGCTTTGAGCACGCAAGGCCTGGACCGCCGGCCCCTTGGAGCTGTTCAGGACCTTGATCTGCAGCCGGGTCGCGTCGGTCACGAGCGCCATCTGCCCGCCGAGGGCATCCACCTCGCGCACGAGCGTCGCCTTGGCCGGTCCGCCGATGGCCGGATTGCACGGCATCGTAGCGATCTTGGTGCGATCCAGCGTCACGAGGGCCGTGCGCGCGCCCATGCGTGCGGCGGCCAGCGCGGCCTCGCAACCGGCATGCCCCCCGCCCACAACCAGGACGTCCCAGTCGAAGATCATCGCGACCATGGTAACCCATGGCCGGGAGTCGTGGCCCGTTCGCGGCTTGCGGGTTCCCTCGAGTCACTGCCCGAGCGCAGCGAAGGAGACCGCCGAGCGCAGCCTGCCGCCCCGCAAACGGCTTCCTACCAACCGAAATCTCGCCACCTCGAAGGCCCAGCGGCGCAGCAGCTTGCCCGCAGCCGGAGAGAGTTCGAGGGAACCGGCGGGTTCCCTCGAGTCACTGCCCGAGCGCAGCGAGGGAGAACAACAGCTCAGTTCACCCGCACCCAGGGGCTATCCGGCGACGGCTTGTCGACGAGGGCCGCACCGGTCGTGTCCACCGCCTCGGTCGAGAGGTCCGCGTCCACGTTGAGGCCCGCTCCCGTGAAGAGTCCGGCGCCGATGCCAAAACTTCCGCCCAGGTTGAAGTTGTTGCCATGCTCGCTCACGAGGCGGGCCAGCTGGAAGGAGTCGGGCTCCGAAAAGACCGCGGGCAGTTCGGTTGCGAGCTGGGAGGCCGGCAGCGCCTTGAGCTGAGAAAGCTTGGCGTCTTTGAGCGTGTAGGTTGCAAGCAGGGCATCGTGGCCGTCTCCCTTGGCGCTCAGTAGAACGGTGTCCAGGTTCTCTTGAAGCTGACCCTCCAGCGCCGCCTTCTCCTTGAGCCCGTTCTTGACGGTGCTTGCGACCGATCGGTCCACGCCGACCAGGCCGTCGGGTGAGAAGGTCACGGCATAGCGGCGACCGCTGTCGGAAAGCTGGCTCAAGCCCAGGCCGAATCCGCCCTCGTTCGCGAACAGGCTGCGATCGCTGGTCAGGGCCTGGGTGGTCCGGAGATAGCGTCCAGAGGAGAAGTCCAGCGTGTGCTCCAGGCCAACTTCGAACTTGGCGCCGCCGCCAGCGTTGGGAGTTACCAGGCCGGACAGCAAACCGATCCCGTCTCCCAGGATCTTCTGCCAGCCGCCCTGCGGCGTCGCGATCTTGCCCGACTGCCCTTTGGTGAATTGATGGCCCATGACCTCGGCATCGGCCCCGAGGCCGAGCTTTCCGCTCGGATCGCCCCCGAGACCGACCGAGGCACCGGCACTGGCGTCCACCTGGAGGGACCGGTTGAAAGAGGCCTGAGCCAGGTGCTGGTGGGCGAAAGCGCTGCTGAAGGCCAGGGATTTCGGTACGGGGGGTGGGTCCGCCAGGGCCGCCTTGCCGGAGATCAGGGCCTGCGCCCAGTGGCTCGCCTGCTCGGCACGCAGCTGGAGGCGGGTGGAAAGACTGCTCACGACGAGGTGGCCCTGCAGCTGCCTGGCCAGGGCGGCCATGTCCTTGGCGTTCCGGGGATCGAGATCGTAGGTCAGGAGCGAGTCCTCGACCGCATTGCCACCGGCTCCGGCCTGCGCGACGCCCTGCACCTGGAGACCGAAGTGCCCGATCTCGACGCCGCCGGTCAAGCCAGCGCGGACCTGGGCGGCGGCGCCGCCATCGAGCTGGGTGGAGTAGACGAGTTGAAGTTTTCCGAGCGGGGTGCGTCGCAGGGTTGCACCGGTACTGCCACCGGCCTTCAGCGTCAGCCCCGGCACCGGAGTCGGCAGGCTGGCATCGCCCCGGATGGTGAGGCCGACCGCCTCGCGCTGCTGACCATCGAGGCGCGACGTGATCGCCGTGAGCCACCGGGGGCCCTGGTCGCCAGCATTCTCGGGCAGGCGAGGCTTGGTGATGAAGTCGGTCCACTGCTGACCGAGCACGAGCTTGAGCAGCGGGTGCGCGTCGTCAAGGACCCTGGCTCCGGCGCGATCGGCAGAGCGCGCGACGACAGCCGTTTCCTTGCTCGCCGTTGCCACCAGGTTCTTGCCGAGGTCCCGCGACAGCACCGAGGCGATACTCAACTCCGACGCTCCTCACACTCGATCGAAATCCGCCCCGCGGATTCGACCCATCCAGGGTCCTTGTCGCCGTCGCCGGGTCCGGAGCTGCGGCCGCGAGATTATCTCTGAAACAAAATTTGGCTAAATTCTCGGGTGGCTGCGACCGCAACACGCCCCGCCCGCGCTGCCAGTTCGCAGCCTTCCAAACCTCCCCTTCAGCATCCCGTCACCGGAACCACATTCAGCAAAAGGTATAGCTTTTGCCGTTCGAACGGATCCCTCTGCGCGGTCGCTGCGCTGCGCAACCGGGCCTTGCTGGACTCCCCGGGCCCGACTCCTTCAAGGCGGGCGCACCCTGAACTCACGAATGGCCGTACAACACCCCCTGTTCATGCCGAGGATCCACGCCAGGGTCCCGAACCGGCCCTTGTTCGTCCCGGTGGCGATCGCCACGCTGGTTTTCTGGGCTCTGGTGGCCAGCTGGCCTTGCCGGGCAGCCACGATCGCCGCCAGGCCGGGCCTCCATGGTGAGCGCCGCCGTGGCCGCGCCCGGTCCCAGCCGGCACGGGCAGCGGAGCCTCGTGCCGGCTGGGACCGGGCGCTCGAGGCCAGGGGCTCCGCGACCTTGCCCGCGTCGACGACACCCACGTCGATCGCATCCTGGGTCGTCACCAGCGGCACCGATCCGAAGGCTCCGGACACCCAGACCTTCCTCATGGTCGGCAACCAGGTCGCCTGGCGGTTCGAGGGCGACTGGCCGCAGGTGGCTGAGGGGGTCTCGGACCGCATCGACACCGCCTGGAAGTCCGGTGACCTTCGCAGCGATCTGATCACCCCCGGAAAACGCGGCCGCCAGTACGTCATCCGCTGCGGGACACGGACCCTGCTATACGTGAGTCCTGCCCTCGCCGCGGCTCAGCAGATGAAGACCGCCCACCTGACCCTGGCCCTG
>JAJXWQ010000163.1 GCA_021781555.1 bacterium | reverse complement strand
GAAGCCGAAGCAATCGGCCATAATTGCGCTGATGCCGATGTGCGCATCGAGTTCGTCCCAGTCCAGAGCACGCCCGAAGGCATTGACCTTTACCTTCGACACCAGATCCGCAGGTGCGTCCTTCAGCTCGGGGATCGAGGCGATGGGTGCCTTGATCATTCCTCCTGACCGGAACCGGATTTCCAGCGCCGGCTCCTTCCCGTCCTTGAACCGCGCGGCCACTACGGTCCTGGGATCGCGCTGCGCGCGCTTCTCGGCTTCGGCAGCCTCGCGGGCCTGCCGCTCGAGATCTTCCTCGCTGTACTGCCACTTAGCCATTGATCCTCTCCCATTGCGCCAGCAAGTACTCTTGGCGCTTGGCAACCAGGCGTACAACCTGAGGCGGATTGTGATCCCGATAGATCCTCACGGCAAAGCCGTCCTCGTTGAGTACCGTCAGCATGCAACTAAACTAACCCAACTGGGCTGGGTTTGTCAATGAAGATCCGCCACTTCGTTGCGGCTGACGCCCAAATGACCAGACTCCTGGCTCTCTGCTACGATCTGGCCATGAGATCGTTCCGCAAAGAGATCGCCCTGAACATCCCCGAACGGATGGACTTCCGGAACATCACCTCCGAGGTGCAGGCTGCGGTGCGCGAATCGGCCATACAAGAAGGCCTCTGTCTGGTGAACTCGATGCACATCACCTCGAGCGTTTTCATCAACGACGACGAGTCTGGCCTGCACGAGGATTACAAGCGCTGGCTCGAGCAGCTCGCGCCGTACGACCCGAGCCCCGATCGCTACCATCACAACCGCACCGGCGAGGACAACGGCGATGCCCACCACAAGCGCCAGGTGATGGGTCGGGAGGTCGTGGTCGCCATCACCGGCGGCCAGCTTGACTTCGGCCCCTGGGAGCAGATCTTCTACGGCGAGTTCGACGGCCGTCGAACCAAGCGGGTGCTCGTGAAGATCATCGGCGAGTAGGGCTGGTGTCGCCCCGTCACCTATCCGGCAAAGATGCGGGCGGCCGCCCTCGCGAGCAGCCGCCCGGTCATGCCGATCTGATTGCCTTGCGCTCTAGCGCCGATCGGCCCCTGGCCTGTTATCCAGCCTGGCTTCCGGGTCATTGCCGTCCTGGAATGCCTTGAGAACGTTGAGGCACTTTTCAATGGACAGATGATCGAAGAGTACTTCGTGTTGAGGTGCCACCTCAACCTCGCTTTGCTCCTTTCGGCCTTGGTACATTGCGGACTCCTAATCTTGCGTGATGAAGCAGCCCTCGGGCTCAGAGTCCGCGCGCGGAACGGAAAGCCAAGAGTAACATACGTTTACGTAGCTTGATTAAGCCAACAAGCGCGTGGCCTGACAGCCTGGCGGGGACTGGCGAAGCGTGAAGACGCGCAAACGATGAAAAGACCAAGCATGCGAGCTCGAAGAATGGCCAACCGCGTGCGACACGGCGCCAAAAGATCCGTAAGTTCTACCTAGTCAATGCGTGAAGATTGCAGGCGTCTCAGTCGGCCGCCCGAACTGGCAACCCGTGCTGGCGCTTCTGCTTTTCCCCGGCCGCCAGGATCTCTGCCAGCCGCGCCGCCCACTTGTCCAGGGCATCGCGCTTTTCAGCCAGGTAGCTGTGGCGGTCGTAGCGTGCGGTCACGCTCGGGTCGGTGTGATTCAAGACCCGCCCGATGATGAAGCGAGACATGCCCATCTCGCCCAGGTGGGTGGCCGCGGTCCGCCGCAAGTCGTGCCCGGTGAACCCCACGTTCTCAATCCCGATGTCCCTCAACTTGGGGCGCAGGGCATGGCCGCTGACACTTCGGGCCGGGAACACGAAGTCGGCCGATGCCCGCCTTCCCGTTCGCGACGCTGGCAGGGCAGGTACTTTACCGCCAGCCGCCTTGATCGCCCTCAGGATCGATACCGCCGGTAAAGACAGAGGCACCAGGTGGCCGTTGGCGTTCTTGGCGACTTCCGGCGGTATGTACCAGGTACGTGCCGCCAGATCGATGTGCGGCCAGGCCATTGCCGCGACTTCGCCGCCGCGCTGCGCCGTGAGGAGCCGGAGGCGGAACATGTCGCGAGCGTAGGCCGGCACCTCCGGCCCGCCACAGGCGGCCCAGAACTGGCGGATCTCGTCTTCGGTCAAGACGCGATCGCGCGCGTTCTCCTTACCCGGGGCCACGACCCCGAAGCAGGGATTGACCTCGGTCAAATCCCGGCTGGCGGCCCAATTCCAGATCTTGCGGATCAGTGCCAGCGTCCGGTTCGCCTCGATCGGAGCTCGTGCCGCGATACCGTCGAGCAGATCCAGGACGTCGCGCCGCTTGATCGCGATGAGCTTGCGATCGCCCCAGGCCGGGATAAGGACTCCCTCGATGCGCCGGTTGTCTTGCTGCCATGACCGCTTCTTGGCCTTGGAGTGCATCTCGAGGAAATCCTCGGCGACTTTCTTGAAGGTGGGCGCATTCCGGATGGCCTTGACCGGGGCCCCTGGATCCTCGCCCGCGGCGGCCACCAGCAGGTTGCGCCTGGCCTTCTCCCTTGCGTCGGCCAAGGTCAGGGCGGGCGCCGGGCCATAAACCCCGAGCGCCATACGCCGGCGCTTGCGCTCGCCCTTGATCGTGTACCAGAGATACCAGGTTTTCTTGCCGCCGGCCGAGACGCGCAGGAGCAGGCCTGGCACCTTGGCGTCGAAGTGCTCGTTACGGCCCGCTTCGGGCACGGGAAGCCGGTCGATGGTGTTGACCTGCAGGACCTTCGACATGGTGCCCCCTTTCGCGTGATGCAGAAACGATAGCGTTTCAAGCCACCCTGGCGGGGGAAATTCTACCAGAGAAGGGTGCGCACTGGGGTGCGCAAAAAACAGAATCGCTATGCTCCTTCGGATTCTCTTCGACTCCTAACAAATGGCGTGGTTACGCCATTACAGGATTTGACATCAGGAGCCGAAAGGAGCGTAAGAGAGCATAAAACGGAGACTCTTAATCAGCGGGTCCGGCGTTCGAGCCGCCGATGGCCCACCTCGACAGGGAGCGGATCCTAGCCGATCCGCTCCTTTGGCATTTTTGGCTCGGGCTAACTGCCGCCCCAAGGTGTTTCGTGGATCTGAATCCTGCTCCGCCCCTTCGGTGCAGATGAAACGAGAGGCGCCACGTGGTTCAGACGCGACGTTCCTCTAGAGTGCTCCCGGCTTGAATGGATCGAGCCCGATGAGTCAAACGGGGCCCGGTTGCGCAGCGAAGCGACCGCGCAGAGGGACCCGTTCAAACTGCAAAAGGCCTAAATCCCGTACCTTCTCTGAGAGGTACAGGATCCATGGAAACCCTGCCTGAGAGCGGAAGATCAACGAGATTGCCTGGGATTTAACTTGGCAGATTCGCGAGGTTCCCGTTTACCGGGTCGACCTCGTCTGACCTTCAAAGGAAGCAAAAATGTACAGCAAACGCTTTTCCGAAGCCCTTTCTTGGGCCCACGACCTGCACCGCGAGCAAGCCCGGAAGGGAACGAGCATCCCGTACATCGCGCACCTCTTGACCGTCGCCGGCATGGTCATCGAGCAGGGAGCCGACGAGGACACCGCCATCGCGGCGGTGCTGCACGATGCCGTCGAGGACGCGGGGGGCGAGTCGACCCGGGTCGAGATCGAGCGCAGATTCGGCCCCCGCGTGGCCGCGATCGTCACGGCAGTCAGCGACACGGGCATCAGCCCCAAGCCGCACTGGCGCGAGCGCAAGGAGATCTACCTTGCCTCGATCCCGACGATGTCCCCCGAGGCGCTCTTGATCGCGACAGCGGACAAGCTCCACAACGT
>JAJXWQ010000162.1 GCA_021781555.1 bacterium | reverse complement strand
AGGGCGGCGCTCGAAGCCCAGCGGCAAGCACCGGACCGTGACCTTGAGCTTGGCCAGTTCGGCCTCGACGCTCGGATCGTCGACGAAGGGGCTGATGGCGAACCCCCCGTGGATCTCGGGCCTGGCCGGGTTGGCCGGATTGAAATAGGCCTCGAACTCGGCGCGGTCCGTGATCGTGCGGGTGTTCTGGTCCCGGAAGGCGCGCGCCCGCTCGAGGAGCGTGGCCTGGATGTCGTCGAGGATCTCGGTGACCGTGGCGACGAACTCGGCGCGCCCGATCGACTGGCGATCCTTGGGGGAGCGGTCGCGGCGCCCCATGAAGACGCCCCCGGCCGCCACGTCCCGGGGACCGATCTCGAGGCGGATCGGAACTCCCCGCTTGATCTGCGCCCAGGTCTTCTCGCCCCCGCGCAGGTCGCGATCGTCGATCTCTACCTCCACGCGGCCCTCGCCGTAGGGCTTGTCGCCAAGCTCCCGGGATAGGGTGCGGCAGTACTCCAGCACCGCCTGCCGCTCCTCGTCGTTGCGGTAGATCGGCAGGATGACGACGTGCCGCGGGGCGATCCGGGGCGGGAGGACCAGCCCGTCGTCGTCGCTGTGGGTCATGATGAGGGCGCCGATGAGCCGCGTGGAAACGCCCCACGACGTGGTCCAGGCCAGTTCTTCGGCCCCCTCGCGGTTGAGGAACGTGATGTTCGAGGCCCGGGCGAAGTTCTGGCCCAGGAAGTGGGATGTGCCCGCCTGCAGCGCCTTGCGGTCCTGCATCATGGCCTCGATCGAAAAGGTGTCGACCGCGCCGGGGAACCGCTCCCAGGAACACTTCGCGCCCGTGTAGACCGGCATGGCCATGTGCTGCTCTGCGAACCGCTCGTAGATCGCGAGCATCCGCATGGTCTCCTCGCGGGCCTCCTCGGACGTGGCGTGGGCGGTGTGGCCTTCCTGCCAGAGAAACTCCGCGGTGCGCAGGAACAGTCGGGTCCGCATCTCCCAGCGCACCACGTTGGCCCACTGATTGATCAGGATCGGCAGATCGCGGTAGCTCTGGGTCCACTTCGCGAACATCGCCCCGATGATCGTCTCGCTCGTCGGCCGCACGATGAGCGGCTCCTCGAGCTCCCCCTTGGGCTCGAGCCCACCGCCAGGCTTGGCCTCGAGGCGGTGATGCGTGACGACCGCGCACTCCTTGGCGAAACCCTCGACGTGCTCGGCTTCCTTCTCGAAGAACGACAGGGGAATGAACAGCGGGAAGTAGGCGTTGACGTGCCCGGTTTCCTTGAACATCCGGTCGAGCGAGCGCTGGATGTTCTCCCAGATCGCGTAGCCCCAGGGCTTGATGACCATGCACCCCCGCACGGGAGCGTTCTCGGCGAGATCGGCGGCCTTGATCACCTGCTGGTACCACTCGGGGTAATCGTCCTGCCGGGTGGGGGAGATCGCGTTCTGGGTCTTGCCAGACCGCTCGGTCCGGTCCGTCTTCGTCTCTTCGGTGGCCATATCCTCTCCCTGTCGACAACCACTTGCCCGGGCGCGGCCTGGCCGACTCACCCGCATACCATCCGGGCCAGCGTATCATGGCGCGACGACCGCGGGTGGCCCGGTAGCCCTTTTGCCTTTGTGCTCGGCCAGCAAGCCTCTCGCCCGTCCTCGAGTCCTTGCCAACGAACGCGATCATTTAGATCAACCTTAACCCCCGCTTACGATGTGGTTTACCGACTGGTCGGGGGGTTCTCCGACAAGAGCCTTATGCGGTCGGCGGTTTACTTCGGCAAGAAGAGGAGCTGTGAGATGAAGAGCCTCGTGTCTTTGATTCGGGATGAAGACGGTCAGAGCATGGTCGAGTACGGGATCATCGTCGCGGTGATCGCGGCGGTTTGCATCACCGCGTTCACGAAGGTCGGCCAGGCGGTCAACAAGGACGTCGGCACGCTCGCCAACAACATGTCCAACCTCGGCGGCAACTGAACGCTGGCCGCCCGCTGAGATTTGAGCCGGCCCCCTGTCGGGGGCCGGCTTCCTGCTGCGGCAAAATCGCACGGTTTGCAATTCGAACGGGTCCATTCAAACCGTGAGCACCCTCAATCCTTGTCTGGCAGCACCTGTCCTGAAGCTTGCGCGCGCGGTTCTTCCGGTGCCGCGCCGATCCCCTGGCCCTCCTGCGACGCCGCGATCGGAATCTTGTGCGCCTTGTGCTCGGCCGGTTCGAGCCTCGGAGCCCGGATGGTCAGGATCCCGTTCTCGAACTTCGCCGTGGCCTCGGCCTCCTTGACCCGCTCGGGCAGCAACACGGCTCGCCGGAACGATCCGAACGAGCGCTCGGACCTGAAATAATTCTCCTGCTTGGCCTCGGACGTCCGGCTCGTCTGGCCCATGACAATGGCCCGGTTTTCCGAGATCTCGACGCTGACATCCTTGGCATCCAGGCCGGGTAGCTCGGCACAGACGACCACTTCCTGATCGGTCGTGTACACATCAACCGCCGGCACGAACGCATCGAGCGTCATCTCTTCCTCGAGCGGATGGCGGCCGATCATCTCCTCGAGCATCCGGCCCATCCGCCGGCGCATGCCCTCGAGTTCTCCCATGGGACTCCACCGCATCAGCGACATGCCTCTCCCCCTTCTGTCGGTCTCCGCACTCCGAGCCCCGGGGCAGGGTGTCCAGTCCGAACCTGGCGACCCGCCCGGGCGAGCACCTTCCCAAAGTTGCCCGCAAGATGCCCCGAACCCGCCGGTGGCGGAGCTTATCGCGCCGTAGCAGAGCCCGCTATGGCCGCACGGATGCCGCCGAGTCGGCTCCTCGTGCAATCCTCACCTCGTCGAACGGTCACGCATGCTAGTATGTCAACATGGAGATTAAGCTGTCATACGTGCATGCGCGCACGGCCCGGGCGCACGTCGAAGAGGGGCAGCTCCTCGTCTCCATGCCGCGCCACTGGCCCCGGGCAGAGCAGGAGGCGGCGGTGGCTCGCTTCCAGCGCTGGGCCTCGCGCAGACAGGCCGACCTTGCGTCCCTTCCCGCCGCTCCGGAGGCTCCACCGCTTTCCGAACTCGATCTCTGGACCCTCGTCGAGCGCATCAACGAGCAGACGGTGCAGGTTCACGTCACGGGGGTCCGCCTCGGGAAGGCCAAGCGCTCACGGCTCGCTCAGGCGAACTGCCGGACCGGCGTGCTGACCTTCTCCAGGTACGCGGTCAACGGCCTCCCCCCCCGGGTCTTGCGCTACTTGATCCTGCACGAGCTCGCCCACCTGAAGATCCCGGACCACTCGCCCAGGTTCTGGGCCCTGGTCAACCGGTTCGAACCCGACTGGAGCAAGCTCCGCCGGCTGGCCCAGGCCCACTTCGAGCGAGCCATCTCGGCACGCGAAGAGTCCTCGCGAACGGCTTCCGAACCGCCACGAGCGCCCCTGGCGCCCCCGCGAGATCCACGGACTCTTGAGCCACCGCTCCGGCATGGAACCGACCCCGGTTCGACCGAGCCAGGACCCTCTTTCCGCCCCAGCCACCAACCGCCCGCAGATCCGCCGCAAAAGCCGCCCGGACGGGCCCAGGCCGATGACTTTCGCGCAGCTGGATGGCACCAGATGTCGCTGTTCCCGGGACTCGCACCCGAGTATCAGGTCGTCTGAAAGGTCGGGCCTGCCAGCCAGGCCCGATCCCGTCCAGGCGATACTGGGCTAGGCCCAATGCCCATGAATGACGGCCTGTTAACGAGCGGCCCGACCTAGCCACAGAGCTTTAGTTCCTCGGCGAAGTTGACCCGCTGCTGCCGATCCGTTGGTCGTTTCAGCTTCCAGTTGCTCATCTTGAC
>JAJXWQ010000067.1 GCA_021781555.1 bacterium | reverse complement strand
CACGCCGCTCGCCGTGCCGGCCGTGTCGTAGCCCAGCTGCAACAGGAAGTTGGGGTCCTTGAGCTTGGCGGGATCCTTGGCGAGCTCCCTGGCGTCGTCGACGAACTGGCCGGTGGAGATGATGCCACGCACCGCGTTCCCGACGTCGCCGAGGGACTTCAGGTGTGAGGAAAGGACCTTGAGGGCCTTGCCCAGCGGGACACCCTTGAACTCTTCCTCGGCCACGAAGAGGACCGCGACCCCCTTGGTGACGTTGACCGCGTTCTTGGTGTTCTTGACGTCGCCGATGGCATCCTGAAGCACCGACTTGAGTTCCACGGGGGGGGTGTTGAACTCGTGCGGGACCGCGTCGCTGTAGGCCTGAAGCCGGCTGGTTCCGCCGGTCAGGCTCCGGGTGCCGATGTCGGCCGAAAGGGCGTCGGTCTTGCGGCTCGGTGGCGCAGCGGGCCCCCCGGACCGGCCTTCCCGGAACGCACCGAGCGTTCCCGTCGAGGGCGGCTTGGGACCCGGGGTCTGTGCTCTATAACCGTCGACCGGCATTTCGGTAGCTCCCTTCTCCCTCATGATTGCTGGATCTCGGGTGGCCTCGGACCGGTTTTCGCGAAGGCTTCTTGAAAGCTTGAAACACGAAAGCAGAACCAAACAGATCGCTAACTCTGGAACTCGTGACGAATTGGTGCGACGATCGAGCAAGGGGTCGGCGGGCGATGCCGATCCGCCGGAGGTCAGATGCCGATCCGCTTCAAGGTCCTGCTGCTCTCGATTTCTGCCGTGGTGCTGCTGGCTGCCTCGATCCTGTTGCTGGGAGGTCGAGCGGCCCGGATCCGGTCAGGTCCGATCGCCCTGTTCATCGAACCCCGCGCCGGGGACGCTCCCGTGCTGGAGGCGATCGGATCGGCGCGCCGCTCGATCGACGTCGAGGTATACCTGCTTACCGATCGCCCGGTCCTCGAGGCACTCGTCGATGCCGAACGGCGCGGGGTCCACGTGCGGGCGATCCTCGAGCCCCACCCCTTCGGGGGCGGCGAGGAGCTGGCCCGGCGGGCCTATTCCAGGCTTTCCGCCGGAGGGTGCGAGGTGCGCTGGAGCGATCCCGCGTTCACCTACACACACGAGAAGGCCATGGTCATCGACGACCGCGAGGTCCTCATCATGACCTGCAACCTTTCGTGGTCCGCATTCCATCGCAACCGGGAGTACGGCATGGTCGACCGGGATCCTGCCGACGTGCAGGCCATCGCGAAGCTCTTCGCGGGGGACTGGGTCGATCGCCCCGCGCCCGTCCAGGATGCGGCGTTGGTGGTTTCGCCACAGGATTCGCGTCCGGAGCTGGCTTCCTTGATCGCATCGGCTCACCACGAGATCCAGGTGCAGGACGAGGAGATCGGCGATCCTGCGATCATGCGAGAGCTGGGCAAGGAGGCCGGTTCGGGAGTGGACGTGCAGATCGAGCTGCCGAAGACACGACGCACCGCCTTTGAGGTCCAGCGTCTGCGCGCGGCCGGCTTGGGGCAAGTGCGTCTGCTCGGTCGCCCGTACCTCCACGCCAAGCTCATCATCGTCGATGCCCGGCGGGCTTATATTGGTTCGGTCAACCTGTCTTCGACCTCCCTCGATCGCAACCGGGAGGTGGGTCGCATCCTCGACGAGCCGACCCTCGTCGGCCAGCTGGAGCAGGTCTTCGCCACCGACTGGACTGCCGGTCAGGCCAGCTGAGCGATTTTCGGGCGCCGGGTCCGGTTCACTTCGAGGGGGGCTTGCCCAGGTCGAAGAAGCTCACCGACGTGCCGAGCTGGCGAGCTTCTTGCTGGAGTTTCCGGGTCGTTCGGGTCAGAGCGCCCGAGGACTGGTTGGCGATTTCCTCGGCGAGCTGATCGACCGATCGTACGGCGAAGACGATCTCGGCGGTTTGCTCGGTCTGGCGACTGGCGGCGCTTGCGACCTCGCTCGTCAGCGCGCTCATGTTCGCGATGATCTCGAGGATCCGGTCGGACGCCCTTCCCTGGCCAGCGGCTTGCCGGGAAAAGTGGTCGATCGCCGAGGTGACGTCGACCATGGCGTCTTTGATGAGCGCGATCGCCTTGGCCTGCTCGCTGGTAGCGATCCGGATCTCACCGAAGCGCACATCAAGGCTTTCGACGGCGGTGACGATGGCCAGGAGCGATTCGCCCAGGGTCGCGGCAAGAGACTGGCCATCTCGGATCGCCACGGCACCTCTTTGGGCCATCGCGGTCGCCCCTTTGGACTCGTGCTGGATGCCCTCGACGAGCGTTGCGATCTCCCGCACGGCCGTGCGCGAACGCTCGGCGAGCTTGCGCACTTCATCGGCCACCACGGCGAAGCCGGCGCCATGCTCTTGCGCCCTCGCGGCCTCGATCGCTGCGTTGAGGGCGAGCAGATTGGTCTGATCGGCGATGTCTTCGATGACCCCGAGGATGACCGCAATCTGGCTCGAGCGTTCGCCGAGCTGGACGATGGCCGAGGCCATGGCCTCGGCAACCCGGCCGATTTCTTCCAGGCCGCCGATCGTCTTGCTGGCGGATTGCTGGCCCTCCTTCGCGGCGGCCGTAGCCTGCCGCGATGCGTCGGTCGCCTGCTCGGTCACCTCAGCGACGTTGCCCGCGCTGGCGGCGAGCTCCTCGGCCGCGGCCAGCGTGGTCTGCGACGAGGATTCGAGCGCGTCGGTCGAATCGGAAAGCCGGCGAGCTGCCGTTACGAGATCCGTCGCAGAGGCGGTCGCCTGGGCGACGTCCTCCGCCAGACCCTGGGCGCGATCCGATACGTTCCGGGCGTGCTGCGCGACGTTGCCGAGCGAAGTTGACATCTGCTTTGCCAGCGAGGCCTGGCGGGCCGAGGTCCCGGAAATCCCCGCGCAGCTCTCGTCGAGGACCTGCGCCGCGTCGTCGACCGCCTGGCTGGCAATCTGGACCTGACCCAGCAGCCCGGAAAGGCGTGCCGCCATCTGGTTGAAGTCATTCGCGAGGTTGGCGAGGTCATCTCGGCCTCTGACCGCGAGTCTGGGCGACAGATCGCCCTGGGCCATGAGGCGTGTGGCCCGGGAAACCTCGTTGAGGTAAGCCCCCATGGTCGCGCGCAGCAGGGCGTAGTTGGAGAACCCGATGACAGCGCCCGCGACCAAGCATCCTAGCGCGAAGAAGGGCAGCAGGCCCGGCTTCCACGTCACGAAGAACTGGGCGTAGAAGGGAAAGACGATCCCCATGGCCAGCCCGAACCCCAGCATGGACGCGAGCAGGCGCGTGGAGGTACTTGCCCAGAAGGTCTTGGGGGAGAACCCGATCTGGAAAGTCCGAGCGCGCAGGAATGACATCGACACGGATGCTCCTCGACCTGGCCGGCAAGACGATCGGACCAGGGGCTGTACCTTTTCGGTTCGAACGGGTCCCTGTGCGCGGTCGCTACGCCGCGCAACCAAGCCCCGTTGGACTCCTTGGGCCCGATCCCGCCCAGGCGAAACCGCACCAACCGGCCGTCATCCACCGATGAAGATGGCGGGCTGCGGCCAGGGCTCGTCAGGTTATTCCCCGACCCCCCAAGGTCGAAACTGGCTTACCTGGCGACCGGAAGACCTTGCTCGATCCAGTCCGCATAGAAGTCCCGGGGAATGTAAAGGGCGCGCACGTCGTGGAATCCCTGGCGGCGCAGTTCGGCGAGGGCCGGCTGGACGTTGGGGCAGTGTTGCCACGGGCAGCAGCCGCAGTAAACGACGATCTCACGGCTGCGGCTCACGCCCTTGACGGTCCGGTCGAGTGCGGCCAGGCCGTCGGGACTCGAGGCGGGGCCTGCGAAGGTCGAGCCTGGAATGTGGCCGCCGTCGTAGAGGACCTTGAAGCCCACCTGGAGCACGAGGGGCCGGTGGGCCTCGGGACCCCGCAACAGACGGAGCAACTGGCGAGGGGCGATCGTGTCGCCCTGGGCCGCCCGAGAGTGAACAACCTTGGCTGTCATTCGGTGCGGATGGGCAAAGGACGCCGTCGGGGCAAAAAGAGCCCCAGCCAGGATCAAAGGCAGGATTGCAAGCTTCAAGAGTTCTCTCCTTCGCGGTCTCACGGAGGAGCGTACGAAGGTTCGGTGTGAAAAGTCAATCGCCGGATCGGCGCGGCCTACCTCGCCATGACGAGACCCCGGGGCACGGAGCCCCGGGGTCTCGATCGTGTCGGTGGGAGCTGAACTACTTCAGCTCGGAGAGGAACTGGACCAGATTCTTGTACTGGGCCTCGGGGATCTGCGTGAACGGCGGCATCGGGGAGCCGGGCTCCTCCGACTGCGGGTTGCGCACGAGCTTGGTGAAGAAGGCCAGGTTATGACGGGAGCCCACGTGCGTGAGATCCGGCCCCATATCGCCGCCAACACCGTTGATCTTGTGGCAGGTGGTGCAGCTATAGGTCTGGAACACCTTTTCGCCAGCCAGGGCCTGGGCGCTGAGGCCGCTCTTGACCAGGGCGCCGCCGGAAGCCGACGGGGGCTTCTCTCCGGCTCCGAGCACCGTCAGCCAGAGGACGGCGATGCCGCCCAGGGTCCAGACTCCGACGGTCACCGGCCGGCTCATCGGATGACGCCGAGGCCCGCGGTCGAGGAATGGCAATCCCATGAGCAAGAGAACGAGAACCAGCGGAACGCCGAGGACGCCTACGGGCTCGAGCTTGCCGGGGAACAGGCGCAGGAGCTGGAACAGCCAGAGGAAGTACCACTCGGGGCGAGGAGCAAATCCCACGCCGATGGGGTTGGCGGGCTGCTCGAGCGGATGCGGGACGTAGATGGCCAGCGCGCAGAGCACCAGGACCAAGCCCAGCGAGACGATGGCATCGTCCAGCACGTTGTGGAAGAAAGGCTTGCCGGCCGCTTTCTTGGCGTCGTAAAACTCGCGGTAGGCGCTGGTGGGATCGGCAGCTTCGGCGTAGGGCTCGTCGGCACGGCGCGGCGGGTTGGAGATGCCGTGCCGGATGACGAGGAACATGTGGACGCCGATGGCTGCAACCGTCAGGACCGGAAGGAGAATCACGTGGAACGCGAAGAGCTGGGTGACGGTAAAGGCCCCGATGTTTTGCCCGTCCTGGACCAAGGTCGTGGCCCAGCCGCCGACGAACGGCGCCGTCCCGGCCATCCGGCTCAGCAGGACCGTGGTCCAGTAGGCCTTTTGATCCCAGGGGAGCAGGTAGCCGCTGAACGCGAACGCCAGCGTTACGACGAGGAGAATCGACCCCGTGATCCAGGTCATCTCGCGGGGGTACTTGTACGCCCCGAAGTAAAAGACCCGGGTCATGTGCAACGCCACGAGGACCACCATCGCGCTGGCCGCCCAGAAGTGGAGGTTGTGGATGAAGGATCCGAAGATGACGTGATCGTAGATGAACTTGACGCTGCCATAGGCCGTCTCGGGGGACGGTTGGTAGTGCGTCGTGAGAAGCATACCGGTGATCAGCAGCACCACGAAGGCCGTGGTCGTCGCGCTACCTAGCGTGTAGGGCCACTTGACCCCCGGTGGGATCTTCCGGTTGAGGAAATAATCCAGGGCCTTGCCTGCGCCCGTGCGGTCGTTGATGAATTCAGCGAAACGATTTGCCATGTCTTGGGACTTCCTTTAGGCCACAGGCTGCTTTCCACCGAGCAGCAATTCCCCGGCGTACAAGACTCCCTGCTTGATCAGGGGCTTGTAGCGGTCGAGTGGACGCGGTGGGGGGCCCGCCATGACATTGCCCGAAATATCGAACACGCCACCGTGGCAGGGGCAGAAGAACTTCTGAGCCGCCGCGTTCCACTCGTAAGGGCAACCGAGATGGGTGCAGTTCAGTCTGAAGATGTCGAAGTTGCCGCCGCCGTGGTTGACCACGTAGACGCCTTGCTTGAAGGGCATCTCGGCGGAATCGTCGGTGACGATGGATGCGAGCGTCGGATCCCCTTCGGGGAATGCCGTTACCGGGCCGACCGCGATCCAGCCCGCCTTCTTGTGCTTCTCGAGCAGGGGCGACAGCAGGAAGCCCACTGCGGGGACCGCGATGATCGCACCGATCAGCCCGCCGACGGCTCCGATGGAGCGTAAAAAGAAATTTCTTCGCGAGAGTTCGGAACCGGGTGTTGTAGCCTCAGAGTTTCCCTCTGCTACATGCGCCATTTAGAACTACCCCTTAAAAGTGAGATGGCATGGGCACTGATGCCAGCCGCGGGACGAAAGAATCGCATGACTAGGGCGTCCGGCCTGAACCGGAGGATACTACAGGGTACCATCGTATGGGTAGATTTCCCTCTCCGGCGTCGGGAAATACTACAGAGCGGCATCCGGCCGCCGGGAAGCCCTGGCAGGGGTTCCTGCGGAGGGCTATCCGTAGCCCCAAAACATGCGTATCGGTGCTCTTATGCCGGGAAAAAGCACCCGCCCGGGAAAGGCCCGCGAGCGGGTGCGATGGAAGCAACGGAAGTTACTTGAGCTCCCGGAGGGCGGCGATGATCTGGGCACGCTTCTTGGCGTCGGTGACGCGAATGGGCATGCGGGAACTCGGATCGACCGCCTTGGGATTGGCCAGGAACTTGTTCAAGAACACCGGCGTGATCCTGGGGTACTTGGCGACGAGGCTGGCCTTGGGCTGCTTACCGTCGAAGATCCCGTACAGGGGGGGGCCAAACTTCTGCGTGCGGGCCTTGGTGATGTCATGGCACATCACGCAGGAGGAAAGCACCTTCTGCGGGTTGACCATCGCGGCCTTGGCCTTCTTGACCATCTTGGCCGAGGCGCTCTGGCCGGTCACGGCGAGCGTGAGGGCGGCGCCGAGCAGCACCGCGGCGACGACTTTTTTCATCGGGGGGAGTCTCCTTTTGTCTTTTCGGCTCTGGGCCGGCTGGATCGCGCCGGATGACGGGCGGCCGCTCTAGCCCTGGCCGTATCCGGGAGCGAGGGGGGGACTGGCTACGGGCGGGGATTCGCGAGATACGCCGCGATGGCGTTGATATCCGCGCCGGAAAGGGACGAGAATCCGCTCATCGCCGGCACCGTCGCGACGGCATGCTTGATGTCGGCGGCGGTCTTGCCCACGATCCGGGGAGCCGCGTCCGTACCGGCCGCGTTGGGGCCATGACAAGCCGCGCAGTCCTCGGTCTCGAGGAACAACTTCTTACCCTGGGCATACAGGGCGGGGTTCGGGGTGGCAGCGGTCGCGGACGGTGCGGCCGTCGCGGTCGGGGAGCTCCCCGACGGTGCCGGTGCAGCCGCGCTTGGCTTGGCCTTGGGCCAGTTGGGGGTGACCAGCCTGGCCCAGCGACCGAGATCGTTGAACAAGATCGAGAAGGAGAATCCTACGTACAGCTGGCCTGGCGCGGGCTCGGAGGCACCGCCCATCGTGGTCGTCGGCACGTTGGAAACCTCGATGGCCAGCATGTGGGGCGTGAACGGGATGTTGCCCTGCAAGGCCGCACTCCAGGCCGGAACCTCGTTGAAACCGTCGAGGTACTTGCCGTAGTCGCCGGCCAGGGCGAGGTACTTGTTGATCGCCAGGGTTGCACCAATGGCCGCGCTAGGACGGAACCCGAAGTTGCCTCCGTTGTAGAGCTTGTTGCCGATGATGGCGTAACGGTAGCCCACGGCGCGCACTATACCGACTAGGCCGAGCGGCCAGAAGTTCCGTGCTAGCTCGAGCTGGGCTCCGGCCTCGGGGGAATTGCTGTAGAGGCCAAGGGAATACCAGCTCGAAGCCGGAAGGTTGGAGCTGCTCCCGTACAGACCCGCCGTCGCCAGACCCTCCGACAGTGTCATCGAAAGCGGCGCGCCCTGGC
The DNA here is from genome assembly GCA_021781555.1 of bacterium. GTDB lineage: Bacteria > Cyanobacteriota > Sericytochromatia > S15B-MN24 > VGJW01 > JAJXWQ01. The sequence continues at coordinate 10,302 of JAJXWQ010000067.1, read as the reverse complement.
TCTGCTGCAAGATGGCCTCGCGCAGCCCCAAGCCGAGGTCGTGGGATCCGGAAACGGGCAGCACTCCCGCCGCCGACAGGTCATGGGCCGTGGTCGCGTACTGGACGTACAGACTGAGCCGCGGAACGAGGCCGGTATCGATCAGGAAGGTCGGGCTGCTCGTGATCGCCGAGATGTTGGTCATCCGGTGGTTGAACATGAACAGCGCTGTCCCGGGGGCGGGAAGCTGGACCGACGGGATGTTGGGAGTGCGGGTGACGATGTCGGCTGCCTGGATGGGCCCGGCGAACATGGTTGCCGCCAGGACGGGCGACAGAGCAAAGGCCAACGGCCTGATCCTGATCATGGCGATGTTGTTCTCCTGCTTACGGTGAGATGACAGGGCAGTGCAGCATGATTGCCCCGGACAGCGGGCGAGCGCAAGTCCATACCGACCCCCCATGCTGGGGTACCCGCTGGCGATCCGGGTGCACCGGCCGAAGCTGCACAGGGCGGCCAGCAGAGCCGGTGGGTGACCCGTTGCCTCGGCTTGGCCCGGGATGGCTGCGACGGGAATGTACCGAACCTGCGACCTTCACGGCGCTCGCGAGGAGCGCCGATCGGACGGACTGTGACGGAACGGTTCACCTGCAAAATCACGGAGTGCGAAAACTACCAAGCAGGGTAGCATGCCTCGTAGTTTCCCGGGTACCGGCTACCTGGTGCAGCCCCCGTGATCAGAGGGACGACAGGTATGCGCCCAGTGCCTGGATCTGCGTCTGCGAGATCGTGCCGTTGAGCGAAGACATTGCCGATACGGTCTGCAGCGCCGTCGTCACGTCGGTCGCGGTCTTGCCCTGGATGTTGGGGCCGAAACCGCCCGTGGCGTTGGTACCGTGACAGACCTGGCAGTGCTGCGTGAACAGTTGCTGGCCCTGGCTGATCAGCGCCGTGTTGGCGCTGGGAGCGGGTGTTGGGCTGGCAAGGCTCTGCGGGTACACGCAGGCCGCCAGGCCGGCGGCCACGACGACAGGAAGGACGGCGGCGACAGAGAATGCGAGTCTGTGGGTGGTCATCTGCAGCGAACTCCTTTGTACGGATGATACCGTATGAAGCGCGTTTGCAGGCAGCCTTGCCTCCGGGTTTCGTCCGTAGGTATCCGCGTACGCGTTCGCAGCGACCGAGCCTCGATCGGCGTCCGCCCGCCTGCTATCATCGGAACGGTGGCCGCCAGGCCTGCCTTTGCTGCTATCGAAGCCATGGAGGGAACGTGACCAGGGCCAGCGGAAGCGTCGCGCTGATTGCCGCGTTGTTCTTCTCGACGCTGGCGCTTCCCGCGCTGGCCGACCCGAAGACGTTGCCCGAAGACTCCTTTTTCACGACCCTCAAGGCGGTGGCCACGAGCGGGAATCCCGCGATCATGACCGCATCCGCCGGGTCCTCGGCCGGCGCTGCGCTGGCGAACTACCTGGCCAGCCCGGAGGGGATGGCCGCGGTCGCCGCGGGCGAGGCCTACGATCCGGATCTGTCCCAGGTCCTGCAATCCTCCGATCCCCGGCCGTGCTTCAGCCGGTACCTGGCGGCCGTCGAGAAGGCCGGGGCTGACAAGATCACGTACGATACCACCGGCATCGGGTCGGTCGATGGCTTCAGCCAGAAGGTCGCCGCGGTGGACGGGAAGTACCGGCTCTTCTCCGCGCTGATGAACAGCCTTTCCGCACAGATCGTCGGCATGGCGGCCTCGCCCTCCATCGCGCCGGGCGACATCGCGATGTCTGATCTGGTCCTGAGCACGATCAAGGACAGGCTCCAGGGGGTATCGGACCAGGCGCAGGCTTTGGTCAGCCAGGGCAAGGCCCTTCCGGCCAGCGTCAGGGCCAAGCTGTCGTCGAATCCGGTCTCCGCGATGAAGGTTCCCGGCATCGAGGCCGGCATCCAGGCCGGGGTCAAGGAGGCTCAGGCCGTGGTGTCCGGGACGCCGGCGCTGGCCAGTATGGCCGTGGATCTGCTGGGCAAGCTCAAGGACCTGGCTTCCCGCGGAGTGAGCCTCAACCTTTCCAGCCCTCCCACCTCCGGGATCATCGACCTTTCTGGCGCTCCGGCGGGCCTTCCCAGCTTGACCGGTCCGCCGGCCGCGGGCCTGGGCATCGGCATCGCGACCCTTCGAGGCGTGACCCGCGTGACCCGGATCGACGCTGGCGGCCTGGCTCAGGAAGCCGGTTTGCGGGTCGGGGACGTCATCTTGCGGATCGACGGTCGGCCGTCTGGATCCAGCCATGGCCTGGTTCTGGCGCACCTCAGCCGGCCGAGCGGCAAGGTGGCACGTCTGATGGTGGAGCGGCCAGGCCACGATCAGCCGCTGTACCTGCACCTGCGGCGACCTTGATCCGGGTGCGAACCGGCGCCAACGCCCGGTAGACCGCGGCCACGCCCGCATTCAGGCGGTCGCGTCGCCAGTGGTTCCCGGGAGGTCCTTGGCGAAGTACCGGCGCCTTAAGTAGAGCGCCACGCTGACCAGTCCGATCATGACGGGGACCTCGACCAGGGGCCCGATCACGGCTGCGAAGGCCGCGCCGCTCTGGATACCGAAGGTCGCGACGGCCACGGCGATCGCCAGTTCGAAATTGTTGGAGGCCGCGGTAAAGGACAATGTCGCCGCCTGCTCGTAGGTCGCGCCGATCTTCATGGCCATGAAGAACGAGACGAAGAACATCAGCACGAAGTAAAGGAGGAGGGGGATGGCGATGCGGACCACGTCCAAGGGTAGCTCCAGCATGGCCTGGCCCTTGAGGGAGAACATCACCACGATCGTGAAGAGCAGCGCCGCGAGAGTGATCGGGCTGATGGCCGGGATGAATCGCTGGTCGTACCACTTGCGACCCTTGATCGCGATGAGCGAGAAGCGTGTCGCGATGCCGGCTGCAAAGGGGATGCCGAGGTAGATCAGGACGCTCCGGGCGATCTCGGCCATGGTGATGTCGACGGCGACGCCCTTGAGGCCAAGCCAGGTCGGCACGACGGTGATGAAGGCGTAGGCAAAGGCCGAGTAGAACAGGATCTGGAACAGCGAGTTGAAGGCGACCAGACCGGCGCAGTACTCGGTGTCGCCCTGGGCCAGCTCGTTCCAGACGATGACCATCGCGATGCACCGCGCCAGGCCGATCATGATGAGGCCGATCATGTACGCTGGCTGGTCCCGCAAGAACAGCACCGCGAGCGCGAACATCAAGACCAGTCCCACCACCCAGTTCTGCACCAGGGAAAGACCGAGGATGCGAACATCCCGGAACACCCGTCCCAGATCCTCGTAGCGGACCTTGGCCAGCGGTGGATACATCATCAAGATGAGGCCAGCGGCGATCGGGATGGAGGTCGTGCCCACGCTGAACCGATCGAGCTGGGGAACGATGCCGGGGAAAAAGCTCCCCGCGCCGATCCCGACCGCCATGGCCAGGAAGATCCACACGGTCAAGAAGCGATCCAGGAAGGCCAGGCGGCCTGCGGCGGCGCCCGGGGCGAGCGGTGATTCGGTGCCCGATTTCATGGCCTAGCTCCAGCGGGACCCACCACGGACGCCAGCGGGTTCGCGCAGCTGCCCGCACCGGACCTCGCCACCGCCGGAGGGTCGGGCCACAGACCTCGCTACGAAAGCGCCAGGTGTTTTGGGGGGGGCGATGACGGCTCGGGTTCCTCTCGAAGATCGAGCTGGGGCGGCAGGATTCGAACCTGCGAATGTCGGCTCCAAAGGCCGATGCCTTACCGCTTGGCGACGCCCCACCGTCTGGTTGCCTGGGCCGTGCTCGATGGCGAACGGACCCCGCCCAGGAGGGTAGGGATCATCCTATTCTCGGCCGCAACGCCCGTCAAGGTGCTGTCCGGGGCCGGCGGCCGGCACGGACCCGCGGTACAATGCCCAGCGCATGTCATCGTGTCTTCTCGATCTGATGCGGCCGCCGGCGTCGATCGACATCCGGGATGACCTGGGCCGCGCCCGGCGCGCATTGAAGGCCTCGGGGCTCGGGGCCCTGCCCGTCACGGTGGGCGATCGGGTGGTCGGTCTCCTGTCGGAGCAAGGCCTTGTCGAGCGGGTTCGGGGGGGGGGCGCTTTGCGGCGGTCGGGCCAAGAAGCCGACGGGGTCTCGAGGGCGCTGCACGCAGACCGCCGCGAGGGCTGGTGCGAACTGACCGGGGGCGAGCCACCCTTTGCCGTCAGCGGAGCGCTGGGCATCACGGAAGCCCTGGCACTCGTCGCGGACCTCGAGCTTCCGATCCTGGCGGTGACGGATCCCGGGGGCAAGCTCTGTGGCGTGGTTGCCCGAGGAGACCTGCTCGGCGCGAGCGCCGGGGACCTGCGCCCGGTTACCCTGGGCGGCCTGGCAACGCCGCTGGGTGTATATCTCACGACCGGCGACGTGCGGGGTGGTGCTGGTGACCTCGGCCTGGTGCTCGCCGGGGCCGCGCTGATGGGACTCAACCTTTTGGTCGCGGTCGGGCTCGATCTGGCCTCGGCCAGGGTGCCCCTTCTGGCCGGGGATCTGGGGCTGATGGTCTTCGTCGTCGCATTCTTCGTCCTGTTGCGTTTCACGCCGCTGGCCCGGATCCACGCCGCCGAGCATCAGGTCGTGCATGCCAGCGAGAGGGGCGAGTCGCTGGCGCTGGAGCGAGTTCGCCTGGAGCCGCGTGAACATCCGAGGTGCGGGACGAACCTCGCAGCCGTCGCGCTGGCCGCGCAGGCCATGCTGCCGCGGCTCCTGGCGGCCCCGGAGCTTGCGACCGCCGCGGCGATCGTCCTGTTCTTCACGTGGCGGGATCTCGGGCGTTTCCTGCAACGCCACTTCACGACTCGCCGGGCCGCCGATCGCCACATCCTCGGGGCCTTGGGCTCGGCCGAGGTGTTGCTGGCACGGTACAACGCCAGGCCGAATTATCGGGCCCCGCTGTGGCGACGTCTCTGGAACACCGGGGTCGTGCAGATAGCCTCCGGAGGGCTCATGGTATATTGGGCCTTCGAGGCTCTGGCAGCCTCTCGACTCTGATCGAGGTTTCATGCTTCCACTGGCGGCCCTTCCTCTCGCCGGTGTCCTGCCGGTCGTAGGGATCGTCGCCTTGCTGGCGGTCCTCATCTTCCTGCACGAGGCCGGGCACTTCCTGGCAGCCAAATCCCTTGGCATCCCGGTCAAGCAGTTCGCGCTGGGCTTCGGGCCGGCGGTGTGGTCCATCCAGCGCCAGGAGACCCAGTACCGGATCAACGTGCTGCCGCTCGGGGGCTACTGCGCCTTCGCGGACGACCAGCACCCTGACGCCGAGACCTCGACGCCCGAAGATCCGCGGAGTTACCTCCGCAACCGGCCGCTCTGGCAGCGCGCGGTCGTCGTGTCCGCAGGGGTGGCTGCCAACGCGTTCCTGGCCTGGGTGGCGATCGCCGTTCAGGTGGCGGCGGTCGGGGTTCCCCACGAGCGGCCCCTCGACATCGCAAAGAACGGGATCGTCGTCAGCGCGGTCATCGGCCAGCCGGCTCGGGCTGCCGGCCTGAAGGACGGCGACCGTGTGGTTGCCGTGGATGAGCGTCCCCTGACCTCGACCGCGGCGTTCCAGCAGGCGATCCAGTCGCATGCTGGCAAGACGGTGACCCTGACCGTCAAGCGCGACGGCACGACACCCGTCCGCACCTTGCAGTTGACGGCGCATCCCGCTGCCGATGGGCGGATCGGGGTGGCGATCGGCGAACCCATCGCGCTCTCGTTCACCCCCACGCACAACCCGCTCGTCATCGTGGCGACGGCAACCACCCGGACCCTTGCGCTCGGCGGTGCGATGGTGGATGGCTTGTGGTTGCTGGCCTCGCACCAGCTCCCGCTGTCCATGGTCGGGGGGCCGATCGCCATCGTCCATCTGGGCGCCACGACGGTGCACACCTTCTACCAGTTCTGCCTCTTCGCCGCGATGATCAGCCTCGATCTCGCGATCATCAACTTCTTGCCGGTTCCCGGGCTGGATGGGGGGCACATCCTCTTCATTCTCGTCGAGGCCATCGGCCGGAAGCCCGTTCCCCGCCGCGTGGAGGAATCCATCCTCCAGACCGGGTTGGTCCTGCTCCTGGGCCTGGGCATGCTGCTCATCGTCAAGGATATCGTCACCCTCGGCCACCTCTAGAAGGCTCCCGGCTTCAAGAGATATGCAATCTGTGATCGAAACTCGCTCTCGTTCGGCGGTCCTCTGGGATCAGGCGCGGCAGCTGATGCCGGGTGGCGTCAACAGCCCGGTCCGGGCATTCAAGGCCGTCGGGGGCGATCCTGTCTTCATTGCCCGGGGGCACGGGGCTTACCTCGATGACGTCGACGGCAAGACCTACCTCGATTTCGTGGGCGCCTGGGGACCCATGATCCTCGGCCATGCTCACCCAGCTGTGATCCGCGCCGTGTCCGAGGCCGCCGGTCGAGGGATCGCCTTCGGAGCTCCGACCGAGGCCGAGAATCAGCTTGCCCTGGCCATCCGCGAGGTTATGCCGGCCATCGAGAAGGTCCGGCTCGTCAACTCGGGGACCGAAGCGGTGATGAGCGCCATTCGCCTGGCGCGGGCCTTTACCGGGCGCACCCACGTGATCAAGTTCATCGGGTGCTACCACGGCCATGCCGATAGCTTGCTGGTCAAGGCCGGATCGGGGGTGGCCACGCTTGGCTTACCCGACAGCCCGGGAGTCCCCGCGGAGGTCGTCCGGATGACCCTGCCGGTGGCCTTCAACGATCCCGCCGCCGTCTCGGCCGCCTTTGCCGCCCACCCGAACGCGATCGCCGCGGTCTTGCTCGAACCCGTCGTGGGCAATGCCGGCGTCATCCCGCCCGCACCCGGGTTCCTCGAGCAGCTTCGGCGCATCTGCTCGGAGCAGGGGGCGCTCTTGATCTTCGACGAGGTCATGACGGGCTTCCGGGTCGCGCGGGGAGGCGCCCAGGGCCGCTTCGGGGTTCAGCCCGACCTCACCTGCCTGGCCAAGATCGTCGGCGGCGGGGTGCCGTGCGGAGCTTACGGGGGCCGAGCCGAGATCCTCGGCCAGATCGCCCCGGAGGGTCCGGTTTACCAGGCCGGGACGATGTCGGGCAACCCGCTCGCGACGGCCGCCGGACTGGTCACGCTGGCGGAACTCGGCCGTCCGGGCGTCTACGAGCGCCTCGAGGCGCTGGGTGCCGCCCTCGAGGCGGGGCTGGTCGAGGCGGCGCGAGGCGCTGGCGTACCGCTCCGGGTCCAGCGCGTCGGCTCGATGCTCACCGCCTTCTTCACCGAGCTTCCGGTCACCGACTGGGAATCCGCCAGGTTGGCCGACACCGAGCGTTTTGCCCGCTTCCACCGCGCCATGCTCGATCGGGGGGTGTACCTGCCGCCGTCCCAGTTCGAATCATGGTTCCTTTCGACCGCGCACACCGAGGCCGAGATCGGCCGTACCGTCGAGGCCGCAGGGCAGGCGTTCCGGGCGATCTAGGGGGCCCCCGGTTTGAAGGAATCGGGCCCGAGGAGTCGAACGGGGCCCGGTCCCGCAGCGCGGCGACGGCGTGATGGAACCCGTCCAAACCGGGCGCGGCGCGGTTCTGCTGCGAGCAGGTACAATCGGACACCATGACGAAGGCAGCGCTCACGCCCTCTGGCCGGTTCCCGCGGGCCTCGGGCAACGGGTCCGGCAAGGCGCGCCCACGGCGTCGTTGGCGAGCGTGTGGGCGGGTCCTCGAGGTGGGTGCCGGGCTGGCGCTGCTGGCCATTTTCGGGTGTTCCTGGTTCCCCGCGGGGGGCGGGGGCGGCGGCGGCTCTGCGCCTGCCATCGGGGGCTCGCCGGCCCCGACCGGGTCGCAGCTAGCAGCGATCCCGGTCGGGCCCGATCCGCGGGGATTGGCCCTCGATCCTTCCGGTAGGGTCTGGGTGGCGGTGCACGACGCCGGCACGGTGGTCGAGATCGCTGGCGGCGAAGCCTCACGATCCATCGCGGTTCCCGATCCGGATGCGCTGGCCTTCGATGCCTCGGGAGACCTGTGGGTCGGGACCGATTCAGGTATTCGCGGCTTCTCGGCATCCGGAGTACCGCTGGGTTCCGTGGCCGATCCTGCGGTGGAGGGGATCGCGGTCGCTTCGGGGAGCGTCTACGCATCGCTGCCGTCGATCGGCGCCGTCCGCGCCTATGCCATCAACGGGACGACCTTGGGGTCGGGCGTGACGCTGATCTCGGGCGGTGGTACCCCGCACGATCTTCTGGTGGACCGGGCGGGGCGCCTCTGGGTTGCCGATGGCGAGGCGAATCGGGTCGCCCGCTATGATCAGCCCGACCAGAGCTCCGTGGCGCCCGAACTCCGCTGGTGTGGTTTCGACGCCGAGGGTCTGGCGATGGATGCCAGTGGATCCGTCTACGCCCTCGGAAATTCCACGATTGCCGAGGTGTCGGCATCGCCCTCGGTGAGCATCGCGCAGGACAGTCGCATGGCCGGAGCCGTCCGGATGGCCGCCGATGACCAGGGCCGCTTCTGGGTGGCTGCCCGCACCATCAACCAGGTCGCGCTCGTCCAGGCGACGGGAAGCGTGTCCACGCTGGCCACGTCCGTCTTCACCCCCTTCGACGTCCTGCGTGATGCTTCGGGCAGCGTCTGGGTCTCGAGCGAAGGCAGCGGCCAGGTCGACGAGTTCAGCGGTACCTGAAGCCTCTCGGCGGGCCAGGGCGGACCGTCGGTCGCTCCGGGAACCAACCTCCCAAGGACTTCGTGATGGCTGCACGGGACAGACGCAGTCAAGGGATCCACAATCGCAGAGCGTGCGCCGTGGCGCCTCGTGCCTCTGCGCGCCCGTCTAGCCGTCCCGGCCATGCCATCTGGAGGTCACCGCCGTGGGAACGCGCCCTTTCTCTCCGACGGCCAAGCTTGGCATCGGAGCCGTCCTGGGGATCACCGCGCTCCCCCTGGCGTTCGCGCTGGTGGCAAGCGCGATGCCGCGGACAACCGTACCTCGTGGCCGCGAAGCTTCTCGGGTGGAACTACGCCGCAACCCGGAGCGCTACGGGTGGCCGCTCGCCCTGACGGCCTTGCGGACGCAGGCAGTGAAGCGGCGGCCGCTGATACGGACGGAAGCTGCGGTGGGAAGCTGGCTGGATCAGGATCCAGCCGGGCTCCGGAGCCCGATGCCCCATACGATCTGGCTCGAGGCCCGGACCGCCGGAGCCGGCGTGCAGCCGGGTGCCCCGGTCGAGGTCAGGACTGGCGGCCGCAAGCTGATCGGGGTGGTCGTGGCCTCGCGCGGCGAACCAAACGGCACCCGCCTCTGGATCGCGCTTGACCGGCGGATGGCACGGGGCGAAAGAGGGGTGCGGCCGATGGCGATCGAACTCCCGCTGGGCGCCGCCCTGTCGGTGCCGGCCGGGGCCGTCACCGCCGAAGGCAACGAGCGGTGGGTCTGGCTCGAGACGCCGACCGGAGTCCTGCATCGCCAGATCGCCCTTGGCCCGAGGGCAGAGAATTTCTTCGTGGTCGACCGCGGGCTCGAACCAGGGGCGCGCGTGGTGACAGATCGGTCCTTCCTCGAGACGGCCGAGGCGGTGGATCGGGCCATCACGCCCGATCCGAGCGCGACGTCGGCTGTCGTCGGAGCGCGATCGATCCCTTGGACGGGGCAGGCCGATCGCATGGCCGGGACAGGCGATCCGGTGATGGACCTGGCCCGAGGCGCGGGCCCGGGAACGAGCAGATCCGGGGGCACGCCTCGGCCCGCCATCTCGGGCCGGCCGGATCCCTGGGGCCCGTTGCCGGACTGATCGCGGGCATCCCGTGGGTGGGATCCGCTCAAGCTGAAAAAGCTTTAGAATTGCCCTGATGGACCTCCTAGTCGACCGTCCTACCCTCGACCGCTGGCTTTCGGCTCGGCGAGCGGCGCGCGTTGCCCTGGTACCGACCATGGGCGCCCTGCACGAGGGCCACGGCTCGTTGGTGACCTTGGCCCGACGGCATGCGGACCTCGTCGTCGCGAGCGTCTTCGTCAACCCGACGCAGTTCGGTCCGGCCGAAGACCTGGATCGCTACCCCCGCGACCTCGCTGCCGATGCCGCCAAGCTCGCCGCCTGGGGGGCGGACGCGCTCTTTGCCCCCGCCGTGTCGACCGTCTATCCCCTGGGCCTCGACGGCGTGCGGGTCGAGCCGGCGCCCGGCTTGCTGGCCACGCTGTGCGGCCCCTCGCGGCCCGGACACTTCGCGGGAGTCCTGACGGTCGTCCTCAAGCTCCTCGAGCTGGTGCGGCCGGACGTCGCGGTCTTCGGGCAGAAGGATTACCAGCAATTTCGCGTCATCGCCAGCATGGTCGAGG
>JAJXWQ010000066.1 GCA_021781555.1 bacterium | reverse complement strand
GCCTTTTGCAGTTTGAACGGGGCCCTCTGCGCGGTCGCTGCGCTGCGCAACCGGGCCCCGTTTGACTCATCGGGCTCGATCCATTCAAACCGGGAGCACTCTAAAACTTCGCTAAGGGAACCCAAACTCGTCACGAGAGAGGGTATTGGAAGGGTATGCCGACCCTTTCCAAGGCCAAAGCCACCCCCTCGATCCGTGCGGTTCCCCACCGCCGGTCGGAAACCTCGTCGCACAAGGCGATCGGGGATTCGGTCAGCACCCCTGGCCAGGTGCCGCCGGCAGGTTGGACCGCCATCCCGGCCGCCCAGGGGGCGACGCTCCGTGAGCTTGCCATGGGCTCGACCGACCTGGCCGACCAGATCCAGCACGCTAACCTTGCCAGGCCGGGCTGGGACAAGGTGGTCCAGGTCAAAGCCCACGGGTTCACCGGCTGGCTGCACGCCGTGTTCGGCGGTCATTCCACCGCGCGTCAACCGCGCTATGGCGTGGATACTCCCCTCCCGGCTGGAACCCAGGTCTGGGTTCCGAAATGCCTCGATCCCGACCAGCAGGCCCCCAAGGGCTATCGGCGGATCGCACTGCCCCCGGGAAGCTGGTCGCTGGCCAAGCTCACGGGCGGCTATCCTGACCTGGCCGAAGCTCTGTCGAAGGGCAATCCCGATCTCGCTTCCAGCGAGCTGGCCAGGGGTGGCCTGTACATCAACGTTCCAGATGCCCTACCCCTCGCGCACCAAATCCCGGCGCTGCCGGATCGAGCCGACCGGGCTGCGGCGCCGGAAATCGCCAAGATCGGGCAGCACCTGAAGTACGTCGAGGACCCCCACATGCTCGACCCGGAGCACGGCACCCTGTCCGTTCGCCCCGGAGATACCCCCGAGTCCCTGGCCAAGCTGATCTTCAACGACGCCACGCGCTGGAAGCAGATCGCGCCTGACGCCAGGCCGGGCACCGACCTCGCAGCGTCTGGCTGGACGGCCGTCTCGCTGCCCGCGGCGTATCGTGCTCCGGACTGGGGTGACATCATGCCTTTGCACCCGGTCGATCCCTTCCTCCAGAAACTGGCTCCGGCCGCAGCTCGGATCGAGGCGGCGGATGGCATTCCGGCCGCCGTCACGCTCGCCCAGGCCGCCGTGGAGAGCGCCATGGGAACGGCCAAGATCGGCGAGTACAACGTCTTCGGGATCAAAGGCTCGGGCTCTCGCGGCAGTCTCCGAGTCTGGACCCAGGAGTACGTCCACGGCCGCCGGATCGAGGTCCGGGACAACTTTGCCAACTACGGCTCCTGGCAAGAAGCGATGGCGGCGCACGCGCGGGTCTTCGATGCACCGGCCTACGCCAGGGCGCGCCAGTATCCCCACGATCCGGTGGCGTTCGCCAAGGCCCTCAACGGCATCTATGCCACGGATCCCCACTACGCGGCCACTCTCATCCAGGTGATGAAGGAGCAGGACCTCATCCCGAACTGACCCTCGGGCCACGCAGCAGCTCGCCCGCAGCCGGAGAGCGTTCGAGGGAACCGGCGGGTTCCCTCGAGTCACTGCCCGAGCGCAGCTCCCCGCCTAGGCCTTTTGCAGTTTGAACGGGTCCCTCTGCGCGGTCGCTTCGCTGCGCAACCGGGCCCCGTTTGACTCATCGGGCTCGATCCATTCAAACCGGGAGCACTCTAGCCGATCGCCTCTGGCTGGGCCGGAGCCTCGTCCATTGCCGGCGCCTCTTCGGCAAGCTCGCCGGCCTCCAACTTCTCGCGAAGCCAGGGGAAGACCCGGTGTCGGGCGGCGTCGCGCTGGCGCTCCCGGTAGGCCTGATGGTTGGACTTGCCGACGATATTGCGCCGGTAGGCCTGCTCGTCCATCACCTGGATCTCGAAGGGGAAGAAGAACCTCTCGACATCCCCGGCATCCGTCTTGCGGGTGATCATCACCCGGGTCGTGAACTGGATCGAGCGGTAGTGTTCGTCGGTATAGGGATTGCGGACGGCCCCCGCACGCACGTCGACCTCTCGCTGGTAGGCCTCGATCTCGGCCTCGAAGCCCGCGCCGTCCAGTCGCCCGTCCTCGAGACCCTTGCGGGCCCCGTCCAGAAAGCGACGGAACTCCGCCAGATCGATCAGCGTGTTGTGGCTGCGGCTTGGCTTGATGTTGGGATAGACAACGACGTTGCGATCGACGAGGTACCGGATCACGAGCAGGGTGTCGGCCCTGGAGTACGTCACGATGCGCAGCCCGACCTGGTCGTAGATCTCCTCGGCGACGCTATCCTTCTTGTAGAGCATCTTCAGCAGGAGGCTGTTCCAGGGCTTCTCGGTCTTGAACTCCGAGCGCACGATCGGGATGTCGCCCAGATAGAGCTTGCCGCGCGAATGCCGCAGGTGCGGCCGCAGCCGGCCCTCGAAGATGGCGCACGCCTCGCTGACGCGGTCCCGCCCGGGCAGGTACATCCCGTGAGCGACCGCGTGGCAGACCCGAAGAAGCGAGCACGCCCAGTCGCGCAGAGGATGTTCGGGCTGACTGGCATAGGTCAGCAACTCGACCGGATCGTGCGAAAGATCGGGCGGGATCCGCTCCAGAGGCCCCACGGGCAGAAGCTCCTCCTCGATGAACGCCAGGGCCAGAGGAACGATCTTGCGCATCTCCCGCTGGCCCTCCTCCTCGCGAGGGTCGAACCCGTAGGCGGCAAGGAACGCCCGGGCGGCCTGCTCGGTCCGGTACGTCAGGCGGCCGAGATCGATCGCCGATCCCCCCGACACGATGGCCGAGATGATCTCCCAGTCGTAGTCGAGGAACCGATCTGTCCGGGTGTTCACTGTTTCGCTGTAGCACGCGCTCGATGTGGTGGTCAAGCCGGACGCTTGCCGCAAGGCGATCTCGAGGGTAACGCCGGCCCCCCCGGGCGGACCGCTCGCTTCAGGACATCATTCCTGGTGCTGCCACCATTCGAGGTACGATGCCTCCCCCGCGAGGACCCAGGCGGCGCGGTCGGCCTCGTCGTGCTGGAGCAGGTCCTCGACGAGGCAAAGGTGGAACTCGAACCGGCACGTCGCCAGCACGGCCGGCAGCAACCTCGCCTCGGCACCGGTCAGGGGGCGGACGGATTCGTAGCCCTGGCGCAGCGCACGGGCGTGGTCGACGTTGACTCCATCGGCCAGTTCAGCCCAGGGGTATGCCGCGGCGGTGATGGCCAGGGCGAGGTCGTACACGAAAAACCCGTCCTGCGCCAGATCGAAGTCGATGGCCGCCACCACCTCAGATCCGGCAAAGAAGAGATTGCGCTTGATCCAGTCGCCGTGAACCACGCCGCCGACAAGCCCGTCCGGGGACAGCGCGCGCAGCGGCTGGCGAAGGCTTTCGAACCTTGCGACGGCGAGCTCCCAGTCCGCATGGCGATCGAGGAACGCTGCCAGGACGGGGCGGGTGGCCAGCCAGCCTGCCAGCGCTTGGCGCAAGTCGGTGGCAAAGGCCAGCTGGTAGCGGGCCGACAGGCCGATCCCGGGGGCTTCCAGCCGCTCGGGGAAGTCGGCCATGGCCACGTGGAACCGAGCCAGCATCGCGCCCGCCGACCGGACCTCGGCCTCGGTCTCGAACGGGGCGAAGACCGAGGCCTCGCCGTAGCGATCCTCGCCCGCCGCTTGCCGGTAGAGGCTCCAGAGCCTGCCGTGCCGCAAGATGGAGGCCCCCCCGGCCTTCAGGCCGAGCATGGGTGGCGTCGCGAAACCGTGCTCCAACAGGTGCCCGACGATCCGGCGTTCGCGCTCGATCCAGCCAGCCGGCCGCCGGGCCGGATCGCGCCCCTTGGCGCAGAAGCTTCCCGCCGCCGTGGAAAACAGGCAGATCTCGCTGTTCGGTCCGGCCGTGCTTCGCGAGATGGCGACCACCGGCCCGAGGTCGAAGGCCGTGGCCAGATGGGCCGCCAGTTCGGCGGGAGACGGCCTGTTCGCCGCTGCCTCGGCGCGGCCCGAGGGCACGCTCGGCATCACGGGAGCAGGGGCTTTTCCATGAGCTGGTAGGAGAGCCACGGCGCAAAACCGAGGCGGCCGTAAAAGCCCAGGAGGTCAGTCCAGTCGATCACCACCCGCCGGGCCTTCTGCTTGCGCAGGACCTCGGCGGCGATCGCCACGACCGCCAGACCCAGGCCGCGGCCCTGGTACGCCCTGGCGACGCCGACGGGACCGATGGCGGCCACCTCGGGGTCAAATCCTTGCCAGCGGAGCGAGCCCGGCGATCGCGGCGGGTGCAAATGGGCGAACCCGACCGCCCGGAGGCCGTCGAACAGCACGACCACCGAGGCCGGCGCCTCGGCTCGGCCGAGGGAGAAAGCCACGTCGAACAGCCACCGACCCGGGAACTCGGCCGCCAGGAACTCGAGCAGCGCGGCGGTCCGGATCGGTTCGTAGCTCATCGACCGCTCGGTCACGACCAGGCGCGCCTCGATGCCCCCGGCCGCCATGGTCGCTCGCACCTCGGGCGGCACAACAAAGTCCTTGACATCCCTCGCCACGTCCCAGACCGTCTTGCCGGCGCGGTAGCCCGCCCGCTCGAAGAATCCGATCGCCGGAGCGAGCTCCGCGGGCACCCCCGGGAGGGCGTGGAAGTAGGATCCACCCAGGATCGCTCGGGTGGCCCCGTCCTGGCGCAGGCTGTCCTCGGCTGCGGCCAGCAAGGCCGAACCCAGGCCCTGCCCCGCGAAGGTGGGATCCACCGCCAGGAGCGACACGAAGCCCGCATCGCCATGGTCCTCGCCCCCGAGCACCTGGCGCCGGAAGCGCTTGGCGATCGCGAAACCGTGCGGCCTGTCGCCGTGGGCACCACCGAAGAGCAGATCCCCGGGTTCGAAGGACGGATCGCAGGTCGTGATCTCGGCCATGAGGGCCGGCGTCACGGGGAACACCTTGCCCGCAGCGCGATTCCAGATCCCGGCGAGGAACTCCGGATCCGTCGAGCTCGTCGTGACGCCGAGCTGGTGCGGCACCTTGGCCATCTTGGCCCTCTCTCGTGAGACGGGCTCCTTGGCGGAGTCCTACGCAACCGGGCCCCGTTTGACTCATCGGGCTCGATCCATTCAAACCGGGAGCACTCTAGGCCTTTTGCAGTTTGAACGGGTCCCTCTGCGCGGTCGCTGCGCTGCGCAACCGGGCCCCGTTTGACTCATCGGGCTCGATCCATTCAAACCGGGAGCACTCTAATGTTACACTGGCGCCCGGTATGGTGATGCGATGGGCACGCGCTCGCGTGACGCGGTCGGTCCGCAAGGCCCTGCTCGGCGTCTTGCTGGCGGGCACCGCGTTTGTTTTCGGTTGCGCGCCTCGCTCGGCCGCACCCAAGGGCGGCTTGACCTTCAGTACCTGGGGATCCATCGACGAGATGGCCATTCTCAAGCCGATCCTGGCCGATTTCACTCGCCAGACGCACATCCCGGTTGCCCTGATCCACATCCCGGATCAGTACCCGCACAAGCTCCGGCTGATGGTTGCCGCCCGGACCGTGCCGGACGTCATGTTCATCGCAAACGAGGATCTGCCAGGATTTGCCAATCACGGGGTTTTCCGCGATCTGGGGCCGTTCCTTGCCAAGGACCCCGGCTTACGCCGGTCCGACTTTTACCCGCAAGCGCTTTCGGCGATGTCGTGGAAGGGACGGCTTTATGCCCTCCCTCGTGACCTCTCCAACCTGGTGGTCTTCTACAACAAGGATCTCTTCCGCGCTGCAGGCGTCCCGTTCCCGAAGTCCGACTGGACCTTCTCGGATCTCATGCGGATCGCCCCCAAGCTGACCTGCCGCCATGCCGGCTGCAATCCCGAGCACTGGGCGATCGGCTTCCAGCCCAATCCCCTGGTATGGACGCCGTACGTCTGGTCCTTCGGCGGAGACGTCATGAACGCGGCGATGACGCGCTGCACCCTGACGGATCCGCCGGCCCTCGCGGCCCTGCACTTCTATGTCGATCTGCGCAACAAGTACCACTACGCCCCGACCGACACCGAGGCGGGCAACGCCACGATGACCCAGCTCTTCGCCACCGGCCGCCTCGCCCTCTTCGTGTACGGCCGGTGGGCCGTGCCGGGCTACCGCAAGAACATCTCCTTCGACTGGGACGTCGTGCCCTTCCCGAGAGGGCCGGCAGGGTCCATCGTCGACACCGATGCCAGCGGCTGGGCCATCGCCTCGGCGACCCGCCACCCGCAGCGCGCCTGGAAGCTCGTGCGGTTCCTGGCCAGCCGCACCAGCATCGAGAAGTTCACCCGTTCGGGCCTGATCGTCCCTGCGCGACCGGATGTGGCCAACTCGCCGGCCTTTTTGGCCGGCAAGCCGGCGCACTCGAAGGTCTTCCTCGACGTCATCAAGACCGGCCGCCCGACACGCATCCCGCTCTCTTACGACGAGATCACCTGGGACCTGATCGACGACCTCGAGCCTGCCTGGACCGGCCAGCAACCCATCGGCCGGGCCCTGCCCCCCGTCGCGGCGCGGATCACCGCGCTCCTCCAGGAGGACCACCAGCAGTGAAAGGCGGCGCGAGCGACCCGATGGCGGCTCCGACTGCCGAATCGGGGCCCCGGGCCGCGCGGGCTGGCGCTCCGGTGCGCCGCAAGGGTGGGCCGCTGGCTGGCGAGTCTCGCTGGGCCATCCTATTCCTGGCCCCGGCCCTGCTGGGGATCGGCCTGTTTTCCCTCGTGCCCACGATCGGTTCCCTCCTGATCAGCTTCACTTCCTGGGATCTGCTGGCCGCCCCACGCTGGGTTGGACTGGCCAACTATGCCTCGCTGCTGGCGGACCCCCTCTTCTACCAGGTTGCGGGGAACACCGTCCTCTTCGTCATCCTCTACGTGGCACTCGACATCGCGTGCGCGCTTGGCCTCGCTCTTGCCCTCAACACCCAGGTCAGGGGCATCGGGCTCTTCCGCACCGCGTACTTTCTGCCGGTCGTGACCTCGATGGTGGCGGTCAGCATCGTGTGGCAGTGGATCTACGATCCGCGTTACGGGGCGCTCGATGCCCTCTTGCGCCTGTTCGGAGCCGATCCCGTGCACTGGCTCTCCGACCCACGCTTCGCCTTGCCTGCCATCGTGGTGGTCAGCGTGTGGAAGAGCCTGGGCTACGACATGATCCTGTTCCTCGCCGGTCTCCAGGGAATTCCGCTGGAGTATGGCGAGGCTGCCGCGGTCGACGGGGCTTCGGGCTTCGTGCGCTTCTGGCGCATCACCTTGCCCATGCTGGGCCCCACCTTGCTCCTGGTCGGCATCCTGGCGACCATCCGGGCGTTCCAGACCTTCGACGCGGTGTACATGCTCACCCAGGGCGGTCCTCGTCGCACCACCGAGGTCATCGTCTACTGGCTCTTCCAGAACGCCTTCACCTACTTCAAGCTGGGCAAGGCCTCGGCGCTGGCCTACCTGCTCTTCGTCGTGTTGATGGCCTTGACCCTCTTCCAGTGGTCGCTGCGCAAACGCTGGATCCACCAGGAGGAGGGCGCGTGATGCTCGCCGGGGGCAAGGAGGCTGCACCTCGCCGATCGCCGGGCCAGCTCGGCACGCGCGTGCTGGCGTACATCGTGCTCACGGTAGGGGCCATCGGTTTCGTCGCCCCGTTCTTCCTGCTCATCACCACCAGCTTCATGCACTACCGGCAAACGCTGATCTATCCGCCCGAGTGGCTGCCGCATCCCGCGACCCTCGCCAACTACCTGGCCGCGTTCACGATGAGCCCGCTGTTCCACTACCTGGCCAACAGTGTCCTGGTGGCGCTCTGCACGGTGACCGGCCAGCTCCTGACGGGAGCGATGGCCGGGTACGCCTTCGCTCGCCTGAAGTTCCGGGGCCGCAACGTCGTGTTCTTCATCGTTCTCACCACGATGATGGTGCCAGTGCAGGTCAACCTGGTGCCGCTCTTCGCGCTGGTGGCGCAGCTGGGCTGGGTCGACACCTACCGGGCCCTCATCGTCCCTGACCTCGCGGGCGCCTTCGGGGTCTTCCTCTTCCGGCAGTGGTTCCTCAACCTGCCCAAGGAGCTCGAGGATGCCGCCAGGGTGGACGGTTGCAGCCCGTGGCAGTTCTTCTGGAGGATCGCCATCCCGACCGCGGCTCCGGCGATCGCCACCCTTGGCATCTTCCAGTTCCTGGCCTCCTGGAACACCTTCCTGTGGCCGCTGGTCGTCACCAATTCGGACTCGATGCGGACCCTTCCGGTGGGTCTGGCCGCGATCCAGGCAAGCATGCACGAAACCACCAACTGGCCCCTGTTGATGGCCGCCACGACCGTGGCGATCGTTCCCGCAGTGGCCGTCTTCCTGGCCCTGCAACGCTACTTCCTGAAGGGCCTCATGGAAGGCGCGGTCAAGGGCTGAACCCGCCTGGCGAAGCGACCGCGCAGAGGGACCCGTTCAAACTGCAAAAGGTCTAGAGTGCTCCCGGTTTGAAGGGATCGAGCCCGAGGAGTCAAACGGGGCCCGGTTGCGCAGCGAAGCGACCGCGCAGAGGGACCCGTTCAAACTGCAAAAGGTCTAAGGGACGCGCCGCGGAGGCGTGCCGAGATCCCTTGCCAAACCTTGCATGGCCTCGAGCTTGCGCGACAGCTCCGGATCGTCGGCCTTCACCCCAAGGGAAGTCTGGGGCCGCAGCTCGAACTCGACCTCCTGGCCGGCGAGCTGGCTCTTCATCGCCGCGATCAGATCCTGGACGGTCTGCGGCTCGAACTCGCCCGTCACGGACAAGGTCACCCGGATCTTCGCCATGCTTGACTCCTTGACGGGCTGCATCGCACTGCCGACTGACGCGGAAGCTCCTTGCCAGCCGAGGCCCCCTGTCTTCAAGATACCCCCCGCTTGCGTCTCTCGAGCGCTTTCGCCAGGACAGGATCGCGCCGGGGGAGTGAAATGGTCCCGGTGGCGCAGCACAGCGACCGCACAGATGGACCCTTTCAACTGGCAAAGATCCCCCCCACGATGCTTGCACGATCGCCTCACATCACCGCCTGACCACGGACCGGAACAGGCGGCCCACCAGCCACGGCATGGAGAGGCCCTGCACCACCAAGGTGAACAGCACACAACCGTAAACGACGGCGATGACCGTAGCGCGCCCGGGGGTCGCCAGCGGCAGCCCCAGCGCCATCGCCAGCGAGAGGGCGCCGCGGAGTCCGCCCCAGTACAGCACCGGGACCTCCCTCGGAAGCGGATGAGATCCGGGAATGGCGAAGAGCGTGCCGATCGCCAGGAGCCTGGCCCCCTGCATCCCTACCAGCGCCAAGAGAAAGGGAGCCGCCCGCTCGAAGACCGACCCGGCCACGAACTCGAGGCCGACCAGCAGGAAAAGCAGCGAGTTGACCACGAAGGCCGCGTATTCCCAGAAGCTATCGATGGCCACGGAGATCTCCCGGGACACGGTCCTGTGGCCCTCGAGCCGGAGGCGCAGCCATCTTGGCCCCGGCGCCCGCGGAAACCGCAGCGTCCCCTTGGCCACGTTGCCGGCCACCAACCCGGCGCCAACCACGGTCAGGACCGGAGAGACCCCCAGCCGGACCCCGAGCAGGAAGCCGCCGTAAGCGACCACCGTCGTCAGCATCACCCCCGTCAGGTGGTCGTCGAGGAAGGACAAGGACAAACTCGCCAGGCAGCCGATCCCCACTCCGAGCGCCAGGCCACCGAGCGCCAGGGCGACGAACTGCACTCCCAGCGTCAACCCGGACATCCTGCCGCTCGCCAGACTGGCCAGCAGCACCTGGTAAATGGCCACCGAGGTACCATCGTTGAAAAGGCTCTCGCCCTCGATCGTCGCGGCCAGGCGCCCCGGGATCGGGATCTCCTTGAACAGGGCGACGACCGATACCGGATCCGTGGCCGAGAGCGCTGCCCCCAGCAAGAGCGCCTCGGGCCAGCCCAGGCCGCCGGCGAGATGGACGGCCGCCCCGATGGCCACGACCGCGATGGCGACGCCCAGAACCGCCAGGAGCGCCACCGGCTTCCAGACGCTCCGCAGCACGCGGACGTCCAGGCTCCAGGCAGCCTCGAACAGCAGCGGGGGCAGGAAGACCGTGAGCACGAGCTCCGGCGTGAGGTGGACCTTGGGCAGGAACCCGGCGGCCTGGGCTGCCAGGCCGAGAATGACCAGGGCAACGGTGTACGGGATGCGTGTCCGCCGGGTGACGAGCGAGACCACGGTCGCGACGAGCAGCATCACGACCAGGAATTCTTCCCGGCCCGTGAGGAAGGTGGGAGCCATTCCCCATTATGGGGCGAGCGAGCCCTTGGCCGCCCAAGCTGGCGATCTGTGCCTTTTGCCGTTTGGAAGGGGTTGCGCCCTGCAACCGGGCCCGGTTTGACTTCTCGCGGGCCCAACCCGATCAGACCGGGAGCACTCTAGCGCCCCTGGAGGCTGGTGAGCGCCAGATTGAGAGCGAGGACGTTCACCCGCGGCTCGCCGAACAGCCCCAGGCCGCGGCCCGTGGTTTTCTGCGCGATGAGCTTGTCGACCGCGACCTCGGAGAGATGCCGGGCCCTGGCCACGCGGGGCGCCTGGAGGCGGGCCGCGGCGATCGAGATGTCGGGGTCGAGACCCGATCCAGACGAGGTGAGGTAGTCGGCGGGAATCGGCTTGTGCCCCCAGGTCGGGTTGTCGGCCCAGACCCGAGCCGCGCGTGAGGCCACGTGCTCGACCAGGAGCTGGTTGGTAGGCCCGAGGTTGCTGGCCCCCGAGGAGCGGGCGTCGTAGTGGACCGCCGACGGGCGCCCGTGGAACCACCGGGGCCCCTGGAATTGCTGGCCGATGAGCTTGGATCCGAGCGGCGGCCGGCCGGGGGCTCCTGCGATCAGGCTGCCGTTGGCCTGCTGCGGGAACAGGATCTGCGCGACCCCGGTCGTCACCAGCGGATAGGCCAGGCCGCACAGCGCGAAGGTGACCAGGGTCAGCTTGAGGGCGGGAAGGAATTCCGAAGACATACCTGCCTCCTACATGGCCAGCGAAACGAGGAGGTCGATCGCCTTGATCGCGATGAACGGGACGATGATGCCGCCCAGCCCGTAGATCACGACGTTGCGGAGCAGCATCTGGTCAGCGGTGAGGGGGCGAAACTTGACGCCCTTGAGCGCCAGCGGGATCAAGGCCGGAATGATGATCGCGTTGAAGATCAGTGCCGAGACGACGGCGCTCTGGGGACTGTGGAGGCGCATGATGTTGAGCGCCCGCAGCTCCGGGACGCCGGCAACGAAGATGGCCGGGATGATGGCGAAGTACTTGGCGACATCGTTGGCGATCGAGAAGGTCGTGAGCGCCCCGCGGGTAATGAGGAGCTGCTTGCCGATGGAAACGACATCGATGAGCTTGGACGGATCCGAGTCCAGGTCGACCATGTTGGCCGCTTCCTTGGCTGCCGGCGTTCCCGAGTTCATGGCCAGCCCCACGTCGGCCTGAGCCAGAGCCGGCGCGTCGTTCGTGCCGTCCCCCGTCATCGCCACGAGTTTGCCTTTGGCCTGCTCGGACCGGATCAGGCGGATCTTGTCCTCGGGCGTCGCCTCGGCGACGAAGTCGTCCACGCCGGCTTCGGCTGCGATGACCGCAGCCGTCAACGGGTTGTCGCCCGTGCACATGACCGTGCGAATGCCGATGGATCGCATCTGCGCGAAACGCTCGCGCATCCCGGCCTTGATCGTGTCCTTGAGGTACACCACGCCCGAGATCTCGGTCCCCCTGCAGACCGCCAGGGGAGTTCCGCCCTTGCCAGCCACCGTGCGGACCGCCCCATCCAGATCGTCCGGGATGCTTCCGCCTTGCTCGGCCACGTAACGTTTGATCGAGTCGGCCGCACCCTTGCGCACGCGGGTGCCATCGGGCATGTCGATGCCGCTCATGCGCGTCTGCGCCGAGAACTCGACCCCGGTCCCCTGATCCCACGCGGGGCTCGGGCTACATCCGAGTCGGGTCGCCAGCTGGACGATCGACCGGCCCTCCGGGGTGGAGTCTTGCCAGGAACTCTGCATCGCGATCTGCGAGAGCTCGTCCTGCGTGTGGCCGCCCACCGGGATGAACTCGGCGGCCAGGCGGTTGCCCAGCGTGATGGTGCCGGTCTTGTCCAGGATCAAGGTATCGACGTCGCCGGCCGCCTCCACGGCCTTTCCGCTCATCGCGATGACATTGAACTGCGCGACGCGATCCATGCCTGCGATGCCGATCGCCGACAGGAGGCCGCCGATGGTGGTGGGAATCAGGCACACGAGCAAGGCGATCAGGGTGGCCACGTCCACGGGGCTCCCGGAGTAGATGGCAAAGGGCTCGAGGGTGACCGTCACCATCAAGAAGATGAGCGTGAGCACGGCCAGCAGGACCGTCAATGCGATCTCGTTGGGTGTCTTCTGGCGTGCCGCGCCCTCGACCAGGGCGATCATGCGGTCCAGGAAGGTCTCGCCGGGATTGGCGGTCACGCGGACATCCAGCCAGTCCGAGACCACGCGCGTCCCCGCGATGACCGAACTCGCCGTGTCGGTACCCGGCTCTTTGAGTACCGGAGCCGACTCCCCGGTGATGGCCGACTCGTCCACCGACGCCACCCCCGCAACGACCTCGCCGTCGCCCGGGATGAGTTCGCCCTGATCGACGTGGACGATGTCACCCTTGCGGAGCTTGGTGGACGAAACCTCCTCGTACTTGCCCACAGCGACCTGGCGGCGTGCCAGGGTATCGGAGCGGGTCCTGCGCAGGCTGTCTGCCTGGGCCTTGCCACGTCCCTCGGCGACGGCCTCCGCGAAGTTGGCGAAGAGCACCGTGGCGAAGAGAATCGCCGCGATGATCGCGTTGTACCGCGGCCCCACATGGCTCGGGCCGAAAAGGTCCGGCTTGAAGACCAGCAAGAGCGTCAGGAAGGTGCCCAGCGCCACCACGAACATCACCGGGTTGCGGACCAGGAGCCGCGGATCGAGCTTCTTGAAGGAGTCCACCACCGCCCGGCGATAGAGGCCGGAGACATCGACCTTGGGCGTGTGGCGGCGCTCGGCCCGAGGGGTATCCGAGGGGGTCTTGCGCAGGGGCCCCGTGAGGCTGCGGGAATCGTCGCTGGCTTTCATTCGCTTGTCACCTGGACCTTTTTCAGCTTGAAGTGGTCCCTCTGCGCGGTCGCTTCGCTGCGCAACCGGGCCCACTTTGACTTCTTCGGCATGTCGACTCAACCGAAAATCGCTCTAGAAGGCCTTGCCGGCGATCATGGCCAGCTGCTCGGCGACCGGACCCAGGGCCACCACGGGGAAGAAGGTCAGCGCACCCACGATGAGGATGACACCGACCCAGATGGTTCCGAAAAGAGCGGTATCCGTGCGCAGGGTGCCGGGGCCCTCGGGCACCTTCTTCTTGGCCGCGAGCGAACCGGCGATCGCCAGCAGCGCGAGGATGCTGAGGTACCGACCGAGCAGCATCACGATGCCGATCCCGAGGTTGTACCAGGGTGTGTTTGCAGCCAGACCCGCGAAGGCCGAGCCGTTGTTGGCCGCGCCCGAGGTGAACGCGTACAGGATCTCCGACAGGCCATGGAACGCCGGGTTGGCGATCGACGCCAGACCGAAGGGCTCCACCGCCGAGATGGCGGACGGAACCAGGATGATGAGCGGGTGGATCAAGATGGCGATGGACGCCAGCACGATCTCGGGTTTCTCGATCTTCTTGTTGAAGATCTCGGGCGTGCGCCCCACCATCAAGCCGGTGAGAAACACCGCCAGGATGCCGTACAGCATGAAGTTCATGAACCCGACGCCCTTGCCGCCGAAGACGCAATTGAGCATCATCTCGGCCAGCGGCACCAGCCCGCCGAGGGCGGTAAGGCTGTCGTGCATGCAGTCGACGGAGCCGGTCGTGAACGCCGTCGTGCCCGTGACGAACAGGGCGGATTGCGCGATACCGAAGCGAACCTCCTTACCCACCATGTTGCCGCCGGCCTGCAGGCCGCTGGCGACCTGATCGAGGCCGACTCGCGCCAGTAACGGGTTGCCGGCGCTCTCGGCCCAGGTGACCAGGATGAGGAAGCCCAGGAACATGACTGCCATCGCCCAGAAGATCACGCGGGCCTGCCGCTTGTTGCCGATCACCCGACCGAAGGCGAAGACCAGCGCAACCGGAATCAGGCCCATCAGCAGGAACTCGACGACGTTGGTCAGCGGGGTCGGATTCTCGAAGGGGTGCGCGGAATTCTGGCCGAAATAGCCGCCACCGTTGGTCCCGAGGTGCTTGATCGAGACCAACGAAGCCACGGGGCCGACCGGGATCGACTGGGTCGCACCCTGGGGACCCAGGACGTGGAGCGAGGGCGACAGGGTCTGCGGAACGCCTTGCCAGCAGAGGAAGAGCGCGCCGATGAACGCAAGCGGAAGGAAGATCCGCACCAGGATCCGGATCACGTCCAGGTAGTAGTTGCCTACCTCCGTGCGCCCCGACAGGCCGCGCATAAACGCGAAGGCCGCGGCCAGGCCGGTTGCGGCGCTCGTGAACATCAAGAACGTGATGGCGGCCATCTGGGAGAAGTACGAGAGCGTCGTCTCGCCCGCATAAGCCTGCCAGTCGGTGTTGGTCGTGAAGCTCACCGCCGTGTTGAAGGCCAGCGCCGGCGGAAGTCCCCCCAGCTTCAGCGGGTTCAAGGGGAGCACGCCCTGGGCGACCAGGATGACGTAGATCAGCACCGCCATCAGCAGGTTGGTCGAGAGCAGCGCGAGGGAGTAGGTCTTCCAGGTCATCTGCCGCCCCTCGCGGGACAGGCCGCACAGCCACAGGAGCGGGCGCTCGACCGGGCCGAAGATCCGATCGGCCCGGGTCGGCGTTTCCGCCGCCAGGTGGGACAAGAACACGCCCACCGGCATGGCCACGGCCACCAGGACGAGCAGGGGGATGGCGATCTGGAGAATGAAGATGGCGTTCATGAATGGCGACTCGCTCAGAAGCGCTCTGGACGGATCATCACGAAGCTCAAGTAGACGCCGAGGGCTACGGCGATCGCCAGCAAAACACCGGAGCCGGCGGTCATCTGCCCGCCTTTCGCGGCGCGACGACGCGCTCGCAATACTGGACGAAAGCGAAGAAGAGAGCGAAGAAGGCCGCCAAGAGGGCGATCATTCCGAGGTTCAACACGTGGATGCCTCCGCCAGCTGCTGGCGAGTCTCAAGGTGGCCACGGCGACCGCCCACCGGATCCAGACCTGAGCGCGCCATGCCTACTAGCTGATCAAACACAAACCGACCGGGAGCCGCGACCCTTTTGATCGCTTTTTTATGGAGAGACCTGCAACCTTTATTTCGACTCCCCGGCTCGATCCTTTCCAGGCAAAAGCGCTCTCTAGAGTGCTCCCGGTTTGAATGGATCGAGCCCGATGAGTCAAACGGGGCCCGGTTGCGCAGCGAAGCGACCGCGCAGAGGGACCCGTTCAAACTGCAGTCAAACGGGGCCCGGTTGCGCAGCGAAGCGACCGCGCAGAGGGACCCGTTCAAACTGCAAAAGGCCTAGCTGCTCGGGCGAAGCCGCCGAGGTCAAGAGCGTGTATCTTGTTTTGGATCGTCCCCCCCGGTCGCGCTGCACCCTGAAAGTCCGATTCGCGTTGAGCCTGGAACCCCGCCGTCCTGACCCAGACGCCACCCTGGCCCGCGTCCAGGAGGAAGAGGCGCAGCGATCCCGCGGCCGGCTGAAGATCTTCCTCGGGATGTCGGCCGGCGTCGGCAAGACCTTCGCGATGCTCGAAGAGGCCCATCGTCGGCGGACGGAGGGGCAGGAAGTCGTCATCGGACTGGTGGAGACCCACCGCCGCCCCGAAACCGATGCCCTGCTCCAGGGGCTCGAGCTCCTTCCACGCAAGGAGATCCCGTACCACGGCGTGACGCTCCAGGAATTCGACCTCGACGCCGCCCTGGCGCGCTCACCCAGGCTCCTGATCGTCGACGAGCTGGCTCACACCAATGCGCCCGGCTCCCGACACTCCAAGCGCTGGCAGGACGTCCAGGAGCTCCTGCACGCCGGAATCGACGTCTTCACCGCCTTGAACGTCCAGCACATCGAGAGCCTGAACGACATCGTCGGCCAGATCACGCACGTCGTCGTCCGGGAAACCGTGCCGGACTCCATGATCGAGATGGCCGACGAGATCGAGGTCGTCGATCTGCCCCCCGAGGACCTCCTGCAACGCCTGAAGGAGGGCAAGGTCTACCTCGCGGATCAGGCAGCCCACGCAGCCGAGCGCTTCTTCCGCAAGGGCAACCTCATCGCCCTGCGCGAGCTGGCCCTGCGCTTCACCGCCAAGCAGGTCGAGGCGCAGATGGAGAGTTACCGGCGCCAGCACGGGATCAAGACCGCCTGGCTGGTCTCGGATCGCGTCCTCGTTGCCATCAGCCCGAGTCCGATGGCCCCGACCCTCGTCCGGGCCGCACGCCGCATCGCCACGGCCCTCAAGGCCGAGTGGTACGCGGTCTACGTGGAGACGCCCGCCGACGCCGCCCGGCCCGAGGGCGAGCGGGCCCGGGTCCTTCGATCCTTGCGCCTGGCCGAGGAACTCGGAGCCAAGGTCGTCACGCTTCAAGGCGAAAGCGTCGTCGAGGAGATCATCGCCTACGCCCGCAACCACAACGTCTCGAAGATCGTCGCGGGCAAGCCCATCCGCGCCCGGTGGCTGGAGCGGTTCCGGGGTTCGCTGGTCGACGAGCTGATCTGGCAAAGCGGCACCATCGACGTCTACATCGTGACGGGCGAAGGGGAACCGGAACGTCGCCACGTGCGCCGGGCCATCCGGCCCACGCGGAGGTGGCCCGCGTACCTGGCAGGGGTCCTGGTCATGGCCCTCTGCACCGGGATCGCCGCCGCGATGCACGCCCACTTCAACCGCGAGAACCTCATTCTCGTGTACCTCCTCGGCGTGATCGTCGTCGGCACGCGGATCGGGCGCGGCCCCTCCATGCTTGCGGCGCTGCTGGGCGTACTGGCCTACGACTTTTTCTTCGTGCCGCCGTACCGGACCTTCGCCGTTTCCGATAGCCAGTACATCTTGACGTTCCTGATCATGCTCGTCGTGGCGCTGGTGGTCAGCACGCTCACCGATCGGGTGCGCCAGCAGGCCCGCAACGCCCGCATGCGCGAGCAGCGGACCGCGATTGCCTACTCGATGAGCCGCGAACTGGTCGGGGCGCGCGGGATCGCCGACGTCCTGCGGATCGCGGCCGTTCACCTCGGCGAAGCCGCCGGCGTCCCGATTTCGATCCTCCTGCCCGACGCCAGCGGGCACCTGGTCAAGCGAGCCGGTGCCGAAAGCCCGCTCCAGGCCCAGGAGCTGGGCGTGGCACAGTGGGTCTACGACCACAGCCAGATGGCCGGAGCCGAGTCCCGCACGCTCCCCGGGGCCAAGGGCCTTTATCTCCCGATCGTTTCTTCGCGCGGAATCGTGGGCGTCCTCGGACTCCATCCCGAGCGCGACAACCTGCCGCCGCCCGAGCAAGTCCTGCTGCTCGAGACCCTTGGCAACCAGATCGCACTGGCCATCGAGCACACCCAGCTCGTCGACGAGGCGAACCAGGCTCGCGTCCTGATCGAGACCGAACGCCTGCGAAATGCCTTGCTGGGTTCCCTCTCCCACGATCTCCGCACGCCGCTTGCCGCCATCGTGGGGGCCGCCACGAGCCTCCTCGAGGACACGGGCGACGGCGCCATCGGTCCCGAGGGGCGCAGGGAGCTGGCCGAGGCGATCAAGGAGGAGGCCGATCGCCTCGAGCGGCTCGTCAGCAACCTCCTGGACATGACGCGCATCGAAGCCGGGGCGATGCTCATCAAGAAGGACTGGGTCCCGATCGAGGAGGTCATCG
The DNA here is from genome assembly GCA_021781555.1 of bacterium. Taxonomy (GTDB): domain Bacteria; phylum Cyanobacteriota; class Sericytochromatia; order S15B-MN24; family VGJW01; genus JAJXWQ01. Next base: position 338 of record JAJXWQ010000066.1, on the reverse strand, counting down.
GGGCTGCGCTCGCCCGTCTCGCCGGCCGGCTCGGAGAGCACTCGATCCGCATGGATATTCCCGCCAACCTCCCACTGGTCCCGCTCGACCCCCCGCTCATCGAACAGGTCTTCTATAATCTCTTCGAGAATGCCGTCCGCTACACGCCCCCGGCAACCCGGATCGAGGTGCGGGCGACCAGGGCCGACGGCGAGCTGATCGTCGAGGTCGCCGATCGAGGCCCCGGGCTGCCGGCAGGTACCGAGCAGAAGGTCTTCGAGAAGTTCTACCGCGCTGGCGGACCGGCGCCCGGTGGCCTCGGGCTCGGACTGGCGATCTGCAAGGGCATCGTCGAGGCG
>JAJXWQ010000161.1 GCA_021781555.1 bacterium | reverse complement strand
AAGAGCGAGCAGCGCGATGCCGTTGCGGCCATGCGCGATATCATCCTGGTCGCGGATGGCGCGATGGTGGCGCGCGGCGACCTCGGTGTCGAGATTCCCGTCGAGGACGTACCCCTGGTGCAAAAGGAGATCATCCGCATCTGCAACCTCGAGGGCAAGCCGGTCATCACCGCGACGCAGATGCTCGACTCCATGGTCCACAACCCACGCCCGACGCGGGCCGAGGCCAGTGACGTGGCCAATGCCATCCTGGATGGCACTGACGCAGTGATGCTGTCCAACGAAACCGCCGCCGGGCAGTACCCCGTCGAAGCGGTCGAGATGATGATGCGGATCGTCTTGCAGACCGAGCGCGCCCAGAAGGTCGTCGAACGCCCGGAGCTCGGGATGCATTACATGCGGCCGGTCCAGGACGCCATCGCGCATGCCGCCGTGCAGATGGTCCCGGACCTCGGGGCCAACGCGATCCTCACGGCGACCCATTCGGGATCCTCGGCGCGGTCGGTCAGCAAGTACCGGCCACGGTGCCCCATCCTCGCTGCCGCGGTCAGCGAAGAAGTCTGCCGGCAACTGGCCCTGGTCTGGGGTGTCGTGCCGTTCTTCGTACCGGAGCTCGTGAGCGTCGATCAGCTTTTCAAGCAGGCCATCAGCCAGGGCACGGCGGCGGGTCTGGTCGAGGACGGAGACGTCGTGATCCTGGTCGCAGGGGTTCCCATGGGCGTTCCGGGAACCACCAACATGATCAAGGTCGAGGTCGTTTCGATCGTGCTGGCCAGGGGCATGGGACTCGGCCAGCGTGCGGTCTCGGCGGTCGCCCGTCATTTCGCAACGGCGGCCGAGGCCAATGCCCAGCTTGGCGAGGGCGAGATTCTCGTGTGCGAGCACACCGATCCCGCGTGGGGGCCCGCCGCGCACAAGGCCGGGGCCATCGTGGTGCGATCGGGCGGGTTGACCAGCCACTCGGCCATCGTCGCGCTCGAGCAAGGAATCCCGGTCCTGCTCGCCGTCGAGGATCTCGAGCGGATCCCCGACGGCTCCGTCGTCACCGTCGATCCCATCCACGGAGCGGTGTACCAGGGCCAGGTTCGCATCTGATGGCCGCCCTTCGGAAAGGGCGCGCGCCGCGGCTGGCGGCTTGGGGATGCCAGCGATGAGGCCCCTCGCTGTGGTCGCCACGGTTGCCGAGACGCGCCAGGTCGAGCGGACGACCCTCGAGTCCGCGGGCCTTTCGGTCGAGGTTCTGATGGAACGGGCTGCGGTCGCCGTGGCCTCCGTGGTGGCCGCACAGGCCGAGCCCCCCGTTCGGATAGCGGTCCTGGCCGGGACCGGCCACAACGGGGGTGATGCAGCGGCGTGCGCTCGGATCCTGCGTTCGTGGGGCCACGATTCGCAACTCTATTGTGCGCCCGGGACGCCGGGGCCCGTGGTGTCGGCCCAGATCGCCGCGGCGCGAGCCTACGGGGTCCCGATCTCGCCCCTGGCCGAGTTCAAGGCGGCGCCGGTGGTGGTCGACGGCCTCTTCGGGTTCGGCCTCAATCGGGCTCCCGAGGGCGTGCTCCGCGACGCGATCGGCCGCGTGAACGAGAGACGGGGCGGCATCGTCGTGGCCATCGATCTCCCGAGCGGCACGCACGGCGACACCGGCATGGCGCCGGGGGGGCGGGTCGAGGCCACGCAAACGGTCGCCACGGGCCTGGTCAAGCTCGGAGCCGTCAGCGATCCGGCGGTCGATGCCGTCGGGGACCTCTGGCAGGCGGACCTCGGATTCCTGCCGGCGGCGATCGACGCCCTGTCGGGACACATCATCGGACCTGCGAGCCGGCTCGAGCGCCGGCGATCGGCCCACAAAGGGGACGGGGGCACGGCGCTCGTCATCGGGGGGTCGACGGCGATGAGTGGCGCCCCGGGCCTGATGGCAAGGGCGGCCTACCGCGCGGGGGCCGGGCTCGTCATCGCGATGGTGCCGCGTTCCATTCGCGATGCCGTGGCGATCGCGGTCCCCGAGGCCCTGGTGGTACCCCTGGACGAGGACGGCGGCAGCCTGGTTTCCGGAGCCGCCGAGCAGATCAAGCCTTATCTCGAGCGGGCGACGGCCATCGCCCTCGGTCCGGGCCTCGGGACCCAAGCAGGGGCGCAGTCCCTCGCCAGCTGGCTCTGGTCCGTCTGGGACGGTCCACTGCTCGCCGACGCCGATGCGCTCGTCCCGGCGGTCGTCGCAGCGGCCCGGAGGGGGGCGACGATCCTGACACCGCATCCGGGCGAGGCGGGGCGCCTGCTCGGTCGGTCCGCCCGGGAGGTCCAGTCCGACCGGCTTGCCGCGGGCCGCGAACTCGCGGCGCGGCTGGGTGCTACGGTCGTCCTGAAGGGCGCTCGCACCCTGGTGGTTTGTCCGGACGGCGCCTTCGGCGTTCTGGTCAACACCACACCCGCGCTGGCGACCGCGGGGAGCGGGGACGTGCTCTCCGGCTTCATCGTCGGCCTGCTGGCCCAGCGTCAGGAGGCGGTTCGCGCTGCCGAGCAAGCGGTTGCCTTGCACGCGGCAGCGGGCTTGCGTGCCCTGCATGGCGGTCAAGCGGGCGGTGTTGTCGCCCGGGATCTGCTAGACTATTCCATCTTCCATGGGGAGCCTCTTGGTGGTCCCACGCCGCCGGTCGGGTTCTTGGCCAGCCGGCTGACCTGACGGACCGGCCAGCAACCAACCGGGCCTAACGCGTCCAGAGAGGCTACCGACCGTGCCGTGTTGTGGGCTGCCGATCGGCGCCCGAGTTCAAAGGAGAACTACCGTGCTGGATGCCGCCTCCCCCGCCATGCGCATGACGGGAACCGACATCGAGAAGGACCTGTCTCTCGAGATCGTGCGGGTCACCGAGGCTGCGGCGGTTGCCGCCGGCCGCTGCATGGGCCAGGGCGATAACAACGGAGCCGATCAAGCGGCCACGGACGCGATGCGCGAGGCGCTCAACGAGCTCGACATCTCGGGCCGGATCGTCATCGGGGAGGGCGAGCGCGACGAGGCTCCGATGCTTTACATCGGCGAGGAACTCGGCAAGGGCGGCGTCGAGGTCGACATCGCCGTGGATCCCCTCGAAGGCACCAACCTCGTGGCACGCGGCCTGGCCAACTCGATCGCCGTCATGGCGGTCTCGGAGCGCGGCGGGCTGGTCCATGCCCCGGACACCTACATGGAGAAGCTCATCGTCGGTCCGGCCGCGGCGGGCAAGGTGGACATCACCGCGCCGATCAAGACCAACCTTGCCATCATCGCGATGAGCATGAACCGCGAGATCGAGGACCTCACGATCGTGATCCTGGATCGCCCCCGCCACAAGAACCTCATCGACGAGGTCCGGGCAGCCGGGGCGCGTATCCGTCTCATCGGCGACGGGGACGTTGCAGCGGCCATCTCGTCTGCGGTTCGCGGCACCGCGGTCCATGGCGTGTTCGGCACCGGCGGAGCGCCCGAGGGCGTGCTCGCGGCGGCCGCCATGAGGTGCCTCGGCGGCGAGATCCAGGCGCGCTTCAAGCCTCGCAACGACGACGAGGCCGAGCGCTGCCGCAAGATGGGGATCGACCTCGAGAAGGTCTACACGACCAACGAGCTGGCCCCCGGCAAGAGCATCATCTTCTCGGCGACGGGTATCACCGAGGGCGACATCCTCCACGGCGTCCGCTACTTCGGCTCGGGCTGCCGCACCTACTCCCTGGTCATGACGCTCGACGCCGGACTGATCCGGTTCATCGACAGCGTCCGCCTCACCGATCGCCGCACCCCGGTCCAGCTCGAGAGGTTCTAGAGTGCTCCCGGTTTGAATGGATCGAGCCCGATGAGTCAAACGGGGCCCGGTTGCGCAGCGAAGCGACCGCGCAGAGGGCCCCGTTCAAACTGCAAAAAGCCTAGCGCGGGTTCC
>JAJXWQ010000160.1 GCA_021781555.1 bacterium | reverse complement strand
GATGACAACCGGATGACGTACCTATGCGGCGATCCGCGCCGCCAGAGGCCCGCCAAGGGGATCGACTCGCTCGATGTCCTGGAATCGCGAGACCGGGAGTGATCGCCCTCTTCTATCGATCAGTCTCCTCAGTCGGGAGGGTAACGCCAAAACCGGACGCGGCTCGCAAGATCCCCGGCTGATAGGGACGAAGGGTTGGCATTCCTCGTGCAACACGCAGGAAAGTAAACTGTGCCAGTTGGATCGCATGTGCCTTGTCGTGAACCCTGACGGGCAAGAACAACAGATCCCCGACCTCGTGTCGTCGCTCCATCACGACGGTTGCGCCTATCTTGTCGGCATAAGTCCCAAAGGCACCCAGCACGTTCTGGCCGTCAGCGTGCAAGACCACTTCCAGGAGAGAATCCGCCGTATCTGGAACGGAACGGACCTTGTCTTTGGCGCTGAATAGAGACAAATCCTCGATCATCGATAGATCGTCCGCACCCTTTTCTTGGCCCGTCCATCGCGGAAGATCTGTTGCAAGCGCGATGAACGCCTCTCGTGGGGCCGCTACATACAGAGCGGCGGTCTCGGCTTCAACCGGATGCTCCTTGATTCCCCACCCATCGGGTTTCACGAACGCCTTTCTACTGCCGATCGATCGGAGGCCAGACGCCTTCAGGAAATCGCTCGGGAAGTCGCTCTTCGAAATGTATCGAGGATGAAGGGTTAAAAGCGCGACCGCCTCATCGTTAGGGCAGGCCTCCTTTGGGATCGACTCAAGATCACGCCTTACACCCGCCGCCCTCTTCGCAATCCGCTCTCGAGCAACCGGGAATTCATACGGCGGGTTCTTCGGCCTTCCGCCACGCTCGATTCGGACGGGGGTGGTGAGCTTTTCTCCCAGTCCAAGAAGAAAGTTATTCTCTCTAGGCATCAAACTCTTCCTCTTCAGGCGTGGTAACGGGCGCTTCCCTCTTGAACTTGCGGATTGTGTCCCGAGAGACACCAGTCAGCTCGTTTACATGCCTCTCAGAAAGGCCCGCGCAAGCTAGTAACCGAGCAGCTTCCTGGCGTTCTTTCTTGGGGCGACCGAGCAAAAGGTCATTCACGAGCTGCTCGGTGGGACTGTGGGAGGAACCTGAAAGGACGGCCTCGCGTCGGGCCGACTTCACCCGTTTCTCCAGGTCTGCGAACGACATTCCTTCAGTCGCAATCGCCAAGGCTCGAACCCACTCCCAGCCTCCGTCTGGAGCTGGACCCAGATGGGCCTTGATCGCTTCAGATCTCGCTTCGTAGTCAGGAAGAGGGAGCTCGATCGTCTGCTCAAACCTACGCCATGTCGCGGGATCGAGGAGATCCGCGTGGTTGGTAGCCGCGACCAAGAGGCCCTCCGCGGGCCAATCATCGATCGCCTGCAAGAGCACCGTTACCAGCCGTTTTAGTTCGCCGATCTCGGTGGCATCGTCCCGCCTCTTCGCCACGGCGTCGAATTCGTCCAAGAGGAGTACGCACGGGGTTCGTCGAGCAAAATCCAAAACGGTTCTCACGTTGTTCCCGGTCCGACCGAGGAAGCTGCTCATAACCGCCGCCAGATCTAGGGTCAAGAGTGGACGGTTCAACTCCTTTGCTAGCCATCGCGCCGAAAGCGTTTTCCCAACTCCGGGCGGCCCGGTCATGAGGAGCGATCGGGTGGGGAATAGGCCAGCGGCAAGGAGATCCTTCTCGCGCCTGCGCTCCTGAACGATCGCCCCTAGTTGACCCTGCACGGCTTGGTTCCACGAGGGTTCTATGTCCAACACGACGGGATATTCCCGTCGGATCAATTCGAGCCGGCTGTCAGTATCAACCGGCAGCGGGTCGACGACCACAGCGCGAGTCGCCGATCCATCCTCGGTCGCCAGAAGGAGGGCCTCAAGTTTCTTGGCGATGTCCGGGTGAGTAGCTTCGAAGCGCCTGGCCGTTTGGCGGACAAGCGCATGCACATCCGAGTGCTTGCGAGCCAGGGCTAGTCGAGCCAGGTGGACGAAAGAATCCTCAATGCTACTCATTTTGTACCGCCTCTATGTTCGAATATATCCGCACATGGACGAGTTTGTCAACATATTCGTTCAGATTAGTCCACCGCCTTCGCGAGACGCTATCAGTGGCACCTGGAGGAGCTGGCCCGGCGGGAAAGGCTCGGCCACCAGGGTTGGCAGCTGATCCGTGCCGACCAGGTTTTGCCGGAATCCTCGATGTTGTGCGGCCTCAGGTACCGGGGGAGAAGGGCGCTTGGCGCGCTACAAGCCTGCTCCGAGAGAGCCCGGAGCTTCCGACAAAAGGCTCCCGATGGAGAGTCGGTTGCTCACCAGTGTGGCGGCGGCTCCGTGCCGCAATCACCGCCTACATCACGGAAGATGTGGGAAGAGGGCTTTGAGTGCAGCCTTGACCGGGATGATGAGCAGCCACTCCCAGTTTCTCCAGGCGAGATGCGCCTTGGCCCACCAGTCGTCGTCGTGTACAGCCGAGAAAATGTTCTTCAACGGGCGGCGAGCCGGCGAATAGGGCTGGGCCTCGTGACGTCCAGAAGACGACTACTCCAGGGCCTTGATGACCTGCCGGTTGAGCTCAACGTCTTCCTCGCGCACCCGCGCCATCTGGACCTCGCCCTCGTCGATCGGAAGACCGAGTTCGTCAACCAGAGTGGTCCGCCATCCTGATGGGTCTTCCTCGGCGAACGCCTCCCGGACTCGGGACCAGGGCTCCGCCCAGCCGGGGGCGGTCCCGACCACGACGTCCAGACCGACCTTCAGCTCGCGGGCCCGGCTCTTGAGCTTGTACAGGGTCGGCTCGTCGCGATGGACCCACGGGACCGGGATCCATTCGTCGAGGAAGCCCCAGCGTAGCCGAACGGCGCCGTGCAGGCGGCCGTACTGGTAGAGTGCGAACAGGGACTTGGCGTCGGCCTCCAGCCTTCGGCGAAGCTTCGTCTGCGCTCCCTCATGCAGGTGCCGGCGCAGGGTTTCCTCTTCTGCCAAGGGGCTAGCGATTCCGCATGAGCCCTGGATGAGCAGGCTGGTCGTGATTTTCAGCGAACGGCCCTGCTTGTTGAGCTTCTTGCTCTTCTGCGGTGGGCCAAGGTCTGCCAGGCGGCGCTCGCCGGGCTCGAAGGCCAGCGCCCGGAGCAGCGGCCGGACGTCCAGGGCTGCGATAACGTCGTACTCGGCAAGATGCCGCCTGGCCTCGGCAATCTCGGCGCCGACGAAGGTTCTGATCTCATGCTGGTCGACGTCCAGGAGCACGACGACCTCGGGCGTGCCAATGGGAAACGCGTGGACCACTACTCGCCGCAGGCTGGCAAGGCGCTCTGCGTTAGCCTGGCGCGCCTCCTCGGCTCGCGCCCGGCTTGCTTCCGCTACAGCGGGGTCGATCCTCTGGGTGGCTCGGTTGCGGACAGCGACGATCCGGTCCTGGACGGCCAACCTGGCGGACCAGACCGCGTCGTGCTCGCGGTCCAGCTCCCAGGTGCCGTCTTCCTGGACGCGCACTGGAGCGCCGCGGCGCCAGTGCCTGGCTGATTCCGTTGACACTGGGTTCCACTGGCTGCGAGCCGCGACGAAGGCGAGCACATCTGCGGGTTGCATCGACGCGTTGTGAGCATCGAGCACGCAAATCGCGACCCTCTGCGCCGACCAGCCACCCGGCACGCCGTCGACCCATGCCTCGTCCAGAACTTCCACGGTGAGCGGATGGCCCGCCGACGGGAGCGGTCGCGTGTCAGGTGTGGCGACCTTCCCCGGCAACGGCACCCGAGGCGGGCGCAGGCCGAGCCGGAAAGCCCATAGATCGGCCTCGTCGTCGTGCGGATCGAGGCAATAGAAATCGTACAAACTCGCCCCGGCCCGCAGTGATTCCGCGCCCCGATTCGGCCATGCTGGGCCCCGAGGAGAACTCGGATGCCAAGACCAAGGAAGGGCGCGTGGCCGCGCAGCTACTCGGAGGCCGACAG
>JAJXWQ010000159.1 GCA_021781555.1 bacterium | reverse complement strand
ATTTTGCCCGTAAGGTCGGGTTACCCACCGGTTTTTTGCTTTGTCATGGACCCCAATCCCAAACTCGGTCAGGTGCTCTTCGATGGCAAGCGCCTTGAGAACCAGATTCTTGGCTTCTTCTCGCGGCGTCTGGATAAGCGGATTCCAGTTCTCCCCATCATTCGCTCCCCTAGCTCCTGGATGCTTGGGCGAAAGCGAATTAAGGCGGGCGCTCGCGTATGACTCGCCAGTCTTCTCCATACGGAGACGCACGGCCGCCTTGAACTTCCTGTTTTCGGTCATCTATTCTGAACCCCTCGAAAGGCCCTAGCAACGGTCCGCCTCACCGTGCCTAAGCCGTGGAGTCCAGTCAGAGCCCGGATGAGATCTACCCACCTTTGCCCCCGCAAGCGATCCCGAGGCGAAGGATCGGAGGAGGTTGTGCGTCAGGCCACGCAAGGGCTAGGTTAACTGCTGTTCGGTGAGAAGGCAAGCCGGCGAGCCGCAATGACGCAAAGCTGCGAGAGTCGGTCATTGGCATATTGGGCGAAGACGTGGTTCCGGACGGTTGGGTACCTACGAGTTGCGGCCCCATGTTCAGCAGAACCGTGCCCCAGAAGGCGTCGGATTTCACGGGCTGTGTGACGGTGTCTTGGAAGACGGGAACCTCGCGGGCTATCCTGGTTCGGCCGACGGCATCTTGTCGATCGCCAGAGCAGCGCCCGACCACCTGCCACGGCCCGACGCAGGCTTGAGTCGGGGTGAACTTATCGATGGGACTAATACAGGTCCAGCCGCTCCTGGCCAACAAATGGGGGGCCACGGACGAGGGCGATGGAGCCCGCGTTGCCGAGCTCGTCCTCGATGATCCGGAGCCAGTTCTCGACTTCACGAAAGTACAGGGCATGGGGTCGCAATTCTGCCAAGCCCTTTTTCGGCGACTGGCGAAGGACTGGGGGTTCGAGGCGATAAGAAAGCGCCTCAGGTGCGTCGAGCTTCGGGGCTTTCACCGATACTTCTGGCGGGCATTGGCCGACACCATCGACAAGGACGTCCACCGCCATCCGGGCTGGCAGCCGAGGCATTGCTGGGCTTGCTGTCGCGAGCTTCCGAAGGGCGGCCACAAGTATTGCTCCGACGAGTGCAAGGTAGATGCATGGAAGAAACGAGGAGGTGTTGGGTCCACCAAGCCCCACGACAGCCCGCCGCCGGCATTCGAAAGAGCCTTGGCAAAACGGTTCCCAGATGCACGATTGCCAGGATCGAAGTTCGAGCGCGACCAGGTCCTCCATGCGATCGCTGAGCTCGTGGTCGAGAATCAGGCCCTGAAGAAGGAAAACGAGCATTTACGCCAGCAACTCGAGTTGCCCCAAGGGATGCGCACCGACGTGGGCAACGCCAAGGGGGACCTTCCGGGCGGCATCCTGACGACACGGGAGGCGGCTGCCTATCTCAAGATCTCGGTCTCCACCCTCAACGGCTGGAGGTGCACCGGCGAGCAGGTTATCCCCTTCGCTAAGGTGGGTAGGTCGGTCCGGTATCGAGTCGAAGACCTCGACGCTTTCCTGTTCACGTCGCAGCGAATGCAGACAGACAGATTGAGGGCTCCGATACGGGAGGACCGTCGCCGATAGATCAGGCGCCTACGTTCAGACAAGCCATTACCGTCAACAGCCAAACACCGACCAACAGATGTCATTTCGCAACCGCTGATCCTCCAGGACAAGTTCGCGAATCGAATCCGGGAGCTGTTCGCGCTGCCAACGGCACTCGAGGCGGCCGGCGTTCTCTTCCTCGCCTTCGGGGGCGGCCGCACGAGCGGCCTTAATCGCGTTGGCCGCCGCGCCGAGCTCGTGAGCTGCGACGTGCGCCACCACTGCCGCCTGGGCAGCCGACTGGGCGGCGTGCTTCGCTGCCCCCGTCACTTCCCGGGCCGCGTCGTAGGCGTTGCCGGCCGCGTCCTTGGCCTGCATCATCTTGATCTCGCCGCGGACCCAAGCCCGGGCCTGGGCGATTGCCTGACGGGGCCGCGGGTCCGAGGGCAGCTCCGACTCGAAGAGGTGCAAAACGTGCTCTGCGCATGCGGCCGCCCACAAAGCCAGATGCCGATGGTCGGAGTCCGTGAGCGTCCCCCCGCGGCGGATGGTGATGAAGCGAGGGTCGCGGACTTTCGGGAGGATCACGGTTGCACCCTGCCTGTTGCATTTGCTGCCGTCTCGGTGGTCAGCGTAATTGCTGAGCCTCTCGGATGTGGCGCAGTCGCACGGCAATCAGCTTCTCGACGAGGGGCTTCGGCAGCGGCTGGTCCACCGGGAACTGGAGTGCGCCTTTGGACGACGTGTGCGCGGCGATCTCGTCGTTCAGCTCCGAAAGGACGGATCCGCTATGCGGAAGGTAGCTCAAATGGTTCTTGAAGGCGCCGAATCCCGCGAAGACTTTTCCTTGTACCTTGAAGGCCGGCAGGCCGTACGAGATGCCCTCCTCGGCCTCCGGCACGATCTCGAGGATCGTTTCCCGGAGCGTTTGCAGCGTGCGCCGTTTGGGATCCTCTAGGCCAGCGAGGTAGACGTCGATCTCCTGTCGGGACATTGCCCCAGTATCAGGCCGGGCGGTCCGCGGGGCAACCTGGCGACCGCCTGCGCTTGCCCATGCTCCTGGCCTCTCGCGGCCTCAGGTCGTGACCTGGAATCTCGTGGCGGCCCAGGCTACGATCGCGGTTGCGACCCGCATAGCCGGAGGCGGTGGAGATGACTGGACAAGACGATCTCGGGGGGCAAGATCACGACCTTGACCTCGAGGTTGAAGGCGAAGTCCGAGAAGGAAGGATTCGCCTAAAGAGCGGCCGAACGGGTACGACCGAGCAACGGCTGGTCAATCGCCTAGAAAAAGCGTTTGACGTATTCTTCCGGGTTGGCCTGGAAGGCGGCATCGAATGGCGGACCGTCTTTGAAGGCGAGCCCATCCTTATCCGTGCGAAGCTCACGGAGGCTGTCGCGGAGATCGACCGGGTCAAATTCCTGACCGATGGCGTAAGCATCGTGGGACCGCCGGAGCCCTTCGACGCCATAGCCTGCGCCGCCGTCTTGAGGCGAGCATGGGAAGAGATCTCAAGGAAGCCGCCTGCTACTCGCCAACCTCCTGCGCCGCACGCAAGGCCTCGTCGGCCGAGTCAGCCGTGATCAGCACCGCGTCTGGATGGCGCTCGGCTTGCTTCGGCGTAACCTCGACCGCAAGGCCGGCATCGATGAGGTAGAGCTTGCGCCTCATCGGTTTCCTCCCCCAAGGCTACAGTTCGGCGCCATCGAGCGTAGTCAACCACAGGCAGGAAGTCACGTTAAATCGCTGAGGTATAACGGACGCGTGGACGAGATTCTTGGCGCAACGCCATCGCGCGACCGCCACTCCCCTGATCAGTTCGAGGCCATGTACCGGCAGTCCTCGCCGCCTTGGGACATCGGGCGCCCGCAGGACGCCATCGTGGCTTTGGCAGACGCCGGCAAGATCCGCGGGCGGGTGCTGGATGTCGGGTGCGGAACCGGCGAGAACGTACTCTTCCTCGCCCAGCGCGGATTCGATGTCACGGGGATCGATCTCGCTCCGACGGCGATCGACCGGGCGCGTCAGAAGGCACAGGATCGGTCACTCGCGGTGACCTTCGAGATCGCCGACGCGCTCGACCTGGGCGCGTTGGGGATGGCCTTCGACACCATCGTCGACTCGGGCCTGTTCCACGTGTTCGACGACGCCGATCGTCGGCGCTACGTCGCCAGCCTCGCCGCGGCCCTGACACCCGGCGGGAGGTACTTCATGCTCGCCTTCAGCGACGAGCAGCCTGGTACCTGGGGTCCGAGGCGCATCCGGCAGAGGAGATCCGCGAGGCCGTCGCGGATGGCTGGAGCGTCGACGAGATCGTGCCGGCGCAGATGTCGGTCAATCCCGAGGCGTTCGAGTCGACGGCGGGAGCGATTGGCACCGCCATAAAGGCCTGGCTGGCTAGCTTGACGCGGA
>JAJXWQ010000158.1 GCA_021781555.1 bacterium | reverse complement strand
ATCGTCCACGAGCCCTTCAGCGGCAGTGGCACGACGCTCCTGGCCTGCGAGCGGACCGGGCGCGCTTGCCGCGCCATGGAAGTCGAGCCACGATACTGCGATCTGGCGATCCAGCGCTGGGAGCGGTTCACGGGCAAGAAGGCGTTCCGCGAGGGCGAGCAGGAATGAGAACCGCCAGGATGAACCCAGACGCCGAGGCAGCTGCCGTCTGGGTTCCGATCGCCGAACTGCGGCCGTGGGATAAGAACCCCCGGTTGAACGAACCCGCCGTGGCCAAGGTCGCCGACAGCATCAAGCGGTTCGGCTTCGGGTCCCCCATTCTGGCACGGGCCAATGGCGAAATCATCGCGGGCCACACCCGCCTGAAGGCCGCCATCAAACTCGGCCTCGACCGCGTGCCTGTCCGCTTCCTTGACCTCGATCCCGCCGACGCTCAGCTCTTGGCACTCGCCGATAACAAGCTGGCCGAGATCGCGGAGTGGGACGATGCGCTACTCGCGGACATCCTCAAGGACATCGATCCTGGCGACGCCGCGCTGGCCGGGTTCGGGGCCAAGGAGATCGCGGACCTCATCGAGCAGCTTGCCCCGCCCGTCGAGGTCGCACCTGAGGACGACGACATTCCGCCGCCGCCAGCCGAACCGATTACCGAGCCCGGCGACCTCTGGATCATGGGCACGCACCGGCTGTTGTGTGGCGACTGCCGGAATCCAGAGGACGTCGAGCGACTCCTGGCAGGCAGCCAGCCCAGGACCGTCATCACTTCGCCGCCGTACTTCAACCAGCGCGACTATTCCCACTGGGAGCGATACGGCGATTACCTCGCCGACATGGTGCGGGTGATCGAGCGCCTACCGGAGCCGGTCCTGATCTGCTGGAACGTGGGTGACGCCGCGACCGAGCACCTGGACATCCCGGCCGACACCTCGGCCGCATTCAGCCTCTCCGGTTTCGAGTACATCGACAAGATCGTCTGGCGCAAGCCCGGCGCCGTCTTCGACTGCCCGCGAAACGGCCACATCGCCAAGCAACGGTACTATCCGGCCTTCGCCTGGGAACCGATCCTGATCTTCAGGCGAGGTGAGCACCCAAAATTCGATGCCAAGGACGTCCCCTACTGGAACGACAACGTCACAAACGTCTGGGATGTCGAGACGGTGGCCTCGAACGCCAAGGAGCATCCGGCGGCCTTCCCGGTCGAGTTGCCGCTGCGGCTGATGCGAGCCTACTCGCAACGCGGCGAGACGATCTACGACCCGTTCGCCGGATCGGGCTCGACGCTCATCGCATGTGAGAAGGCAGGCCGGCGGGCGGTGCTGATGGAGATGGACGCTAAGTACTGCGACGTCATAGCGATCCGCTGGGAGAAAGCCACAGGAAGAAAGGCGGTGAGAAATGGACAGTTTGCCGAAGGGCAGGCCTTCTAAGCTCACGCCCGAAGTCCAAGAGCGGATCTGCCAGCTCCTAAAGCTCGGTAACACGTTCCGAACAGCTTGTGAGGTTGCGGGCATCGGTGCCAGCACGGGCCTCGAGTGGCGCCAGCGGGGCGAAGATCGCCACGCATCGCGTGAGGGTGACGCGGCCTATGCGGAATTCGCGGGGGCCGTAAGAAAGGCCGAGGAGGAAGCCGCCGCCCGCAATGTCGGGATCATCCAGCAGGCGGCCAAGCAGAGCTGGCAGGCCGCGGCGTGGTGGCTGGAGCGGAAGTTCCCCGGCGAATGGGGCCGAGTCGATCGCCACGCGCTGGTCCGCGCTGATGGCGATCGGCAGCAGCTGGGCTCCGGGATGTCGGTCGACCAGATCAAGCGCCGCATCGTCGAGCTCGCTGTCGAGCTCGGGTACGTGTCGTTGCCCGGCATAGGTCCTGGCGAAGTGATCGAGGTCGAGGTGCAGGACGTGGAGCCGAGCTAAGGCCAAGCCAAAGGGCGCAGGTCTTTGCCCTGCCTGAAGGTTAAAGAGCCGAGTTAACCAGAACCTGTCCATTCACTGTCCCCGTGAGCGACGTAATCGCCGAAATGCCGGGTATCACAGCAACACGGAGGATCGAAGGATGGGAAAGACACGGGCTATCGGCTACACGCGAGTCAGCACGACCGAGCAGGCCAGCGAGGGCTACTCCTTGGCAGCCCAAGAGGCGAAGATTCGAGCATACGCCGAACTCTACGACCTCGAGCTTGTCAGCATCGAGACGGACGCAGGCCAGAGCGGCAAGACGCTCGACCGGCCAGCTTTGGGAAGGGCTCTTGATGCCCTGCGATCCGGCACGGCTGACGCGATCGTCGTTTGCAAGCTCGACCGCCTCACCCGGTCGGTCGCCGACATGGCACACCTCATCGACGAGTTCTTCGGCGACAAGGCGCCCTGCACGGCAACCCTGCTGTCGGTGGCCGACCAGATCGATACCCGGACCGCCGGCGGACGACTGGTCCTGAACGTGCTGGTGAGCGTGGCCCAGTGGGAACGCGAGACGATCGCCGAACGGACGAAGGCCGCCCTGGACCACAAGAAGGCAATCGGCGAGTTCACTGGCGGTACCCGGCCATTCGGATTCGAGGTGGCGGGCACGCGCCTGGTGGCCCTTCCCCATGAGCAGGAAGCCATCACGCTGATCCTCGACCTTCGAGACCAAGGTCAGACGCTCCGCGAGATCGCTGCCGAACTCACGACCCGCGGCATCGAGACCAAGCGCGGCGGCCGCTGGCATATCCAGACGGTCAAGAACATCCTCGAAAGAGCCCAATTCAGGTAGATCTTCCGCAAGCCCATGCCCGCCCCACGGCAGGCTTTTCGCTTGGAGCATGGAGGCTCATCGCCTGATTGACCGAGCCAAATGACCCTGTGGACGGCCCTCGGCGGTGGGCCAGATGGGCCGTCTCGAGGCAGGCGTCCATTTTCGTAACGCGGCCATCTCTGACTTTCGTAACGCGGCCAACCCACGGCCGACTTTCGTAACGAAAGCGGGCTCGAAAGCGACTTTCGTAACGCTTTTCCTGATCGGCCGTCGACTTTCGTAACGCCAGGGGCACCGACATGGAGCCAGACCGCTGATGAGCAAGGGGCGTCCAAGAAAGTACGAGAGCACTCGTGAGCGCCAACGTGCTTATCGAGAGCGTGCCAGCAAGCGTGGCTCCGAAGGTCCGGAGGCCGCCGGGTCAAACGCCCTTGCTCCAGATGCGCGGGAGCAGGCTCCTGCCATCGAGCGGCACCGCTCGCAGGTCGAACCGGGGAACGCCAGACGGCTCTTGGCCAAAGAGCGGATCGCTCGCGAAGCCGAAATCGACAAGCTCATGGCGACCTTGGCCTCCCGGAGCCTGCGCGCATACATCGAGCAGGCCTGGCCGATCATCGAGCCCGGCACGCCCTTCACGCGGGGCTGGCACATCGACGCGATTGCCGCCCACCTCGAGGCCGTGTCCCGCGGCGAGATCCGCAAGCTGCTGATCAACATGCCGCCCCGGCATATGAAGTCCTTGGCTGTCTCGGTCTTCTGGCCGACCTGGGAGTGGATCACCCGGCCCGAGATCGGCTGGCTCTTCGCCAGCTACGCGATGAGCCTGGCGGTCCGCGACTCGGTCAAGTGCCGCCGCATCATCGAGAGTCCCTGGTACCAGGGGCGCTGGGGCCAAATCTACCAGCTCACGGGCGACCAGAACGTCAAATCTCGTTACGAGAACACGCGGTCCGGCTACCGGCTTTCCTTGTCGGTGGACAGCGCAGTCACGGGAGAAGGCGGCGATAGGCTGGTCGTAGACGATCCAAATCACGTCCGTGAGGCCGAGTCCGACGCCGTCCGCTCGGCGACCCTCACCTGGTGGAAAGAGGTCATGAGCACCCGGGTAAACGATCCCAGGACTGCGACCAAAGTCGTCGTGATGCAGCGGGTCCACGAGGAAGATTTGGCCGGCTACCTGCTGGCAGAAGAAGGCGACTGGGAGCACCTCTGCCTGCCGGCCGAGTACGAACCCAAGCCGCAGATCCACGTCTCGAAGATCGGCTGGCAGGATCCGCG
>JAJXWQ010000157.1 GCA_021781555.1 bacterium | reverse complement strand
TGGGCCTTTTGCAGTTTGAACGGGGCCCTCTGCGCGGTCGCTTCGCTCCGCAACCGGGCCCCGTTTGACTCCTCGGGCCCGATCCCTTCAAACCGGGAGCACTCTAATCGACGCGGTTCGGATCGCCCCGTTGGAAGATGTTGGGGGTCGACTTGATGTCGCTGTCATGCAGGCCGCCACCCGTGTTGCGCTGCAGGTCGGGGAGCTTGTCGGCGTTCTGCAGGAGATCCGGTTGCTTGGCCAGATCCAGGACGCGGCCCGCAACGGTCACCTTCATCGGGGGCGGAGGGGGCGGGGGCGGCGGCGGAGAGGGCGCGGCTTGCTGCTGCGCGGCGGCGACGGACTTGGCCTCGGCCACGAACTTGTCGGCGTTGCGCAGGCGGGTGCTGATGATGTGGGCCAGGCGTCGCATGAGCTTGAGCGCCACCGCTGGGTCCGTCTCGCACAGGCCGTCGTAGGCCTTGCGCGAGAGCGAGACCGTCTCGAGCGACGACAGCGCGGTGATGGTCGCAGAGCGCGGCAGCGAGTCGACGAAGGACATCTCCCCGAAGACCGTGCCCTCGCCGGCATTGCCGATGACGAAGCGCTGGTGGTCCTTGCCTGCGATCGTCACCCGGATCCCGCCGCGCACCGCGACGAACAGCGAGCAGTCGTCGGGCAGTCCCTCGCCGAACACGACCTGTCCGTTCTGGTAGACCCGGTGACGCCCGGAAGCCAGCAACCGGGAGATATCGTCGAAGGTGAAACCCTGGAAGAAGGGTAGACGCAACAGATCCTCGACAGCCACCATGCTGGTAATGATACCGCCAAGAGCGCGTCCCGCATAGCACCGGGGATTCACGTAGCAAGCGCATCGAGGCCCCGGTGGGATCCCCTCGAGGAAGGCCGGCAAGCTGCCGCGCTCGAGGCGCTCAGGCGAAGAGCTTGAGCTGCCGCTCGGCGTGCCAGTCGACCGGTCCCTCGACCGGGACACAGAACCAGAACGTGCTCCCGCGTCCCGGCCGGCTACGGACACCGATCTGCCCGCCGTGCGCCTCGACCAGGGCCTTGCAGATGGCCAGCCCCAGCCCCGCGCCCTGCCGCTCCGAGCGGTTCGGGCTGACCTGGTAGAACTTGTCGAAGAGGCGGGACAGGTGGGAGCGAGAGATGCCGATGCCGGTGTCGCGGATCTCCACCTGCACCTTGCCGTCCGAGGCCTTCAAGGTCACCGTGACCTTGCCTCCGGGGCCCGTGAACTTGAGCGCGTTGCCCAGCAGGTTCAACAACACCTGGCCCAGTCGGATGGGGTCCGCCCTGAGCGGTATGGGAACCGGTGGCGGGGCCCACTCCAGGGAGATCCCGCTGTCCTTGGCCTGCCGCTTGAGATACTCGACCGTATCCTCGACGATCTCCCTCATCTCGCTCGGCTTCAGGTCGAGCTGGAAGGTTCCGGTCTCGTAGCGGGTGAAATCCAGGATATCGTCGACGATCCTCTGCAGGCGCCGGGCGTTCACGTGCAGGTGACGGACGAATTCGGCCTGCTCCTCGGTGAGAATCCCTGCGAGGTTCTCTTCCAGGAGCTCGGCGTAACCCACCAGGCTCATCAATGGGGCCTTGAGCTCGTGCGAGGCGACCGACAGAAAATCGCCCTGCAAGCGGCTCTGCTCCTCTAGCTTGCCGGCACGCTCCTTGAGCTGGTGCTCGCGGACGACGCGCCCGGTAACCTCGTGAGCGAGCACGAGAACGCCGCTCGGGGTCTCGCCCGCCTGGACCCGATAGAGGTGCACGTCCCAGTAGCTCACCTTCGCGCCCGGCGAGGACAGGGGTACGCCGTCGGCGGCGAACGGCTCGCCCGACTCCAGGACCCCCGCCAGGGCGCGCAAAGCCGGCTCGGCAGCCTCGGGAAGAAGCTCGGCAACCGCCAGGCCGGTGATCGCATCCGCATCCCAGACCGCCCGGTGATCCACGGGTACCACCAGCCACTCCACGCAGAGCGCAAGGTCAACCAGGGCGACGGCCATCGGCGATCGCCGAAAGACCTCGGCGGCCAGATCGACGACGTGTCCAGGCCCTTCGGGCACCAGCGGTGCGGGGTACCGCTGGCGTTCCTCGAGCCCCGGTCGAGCAAAGGGCTTCAAAGTAGCCTCCCCAGGCGTCGGGCGAGAGGTTTTACACTCCTGCACGCCTGATTTGTAAGTGATTATGAAGTAAGATTGCGCGCTTGTCCAGATCGTCCAGGCGAAATTTTCGGATCTGTCAAGGTCCCACCCGCGTGGAGCTACAGATCCGAGGCCGCCTCCAGCGCTTCCCGCCAGCGTACCTGGATCTGCTCGAGAGCCATTTGCGCCAGGGAGTATCCGGGGTCGTACTCGAGCGCCCGCTCGAACTCCTTGGCGGCCTCGTGGACGAGGCCCTTGATGAGCCAGATACGTCCGAGGTTGTAGTGGGCGTAGTGATACAGGTCGTAACGCTTGGCGGAGATCGCCTGTTGCAAGTAGGGGATCGCCTGGTCGTAGCTGCCCTGCTCGATGAGGTAAACGCCGATGTCGTTGTAGGGATTGCCGAAATCCGGATCCAGGCTGATCGCCTGCTGACAGGCAGAGATCGCCTCTTGCAAGTTGCCGAGGAAGCTGTAGGTCCAGCCCAGGAAGGTGTAGGCCTCGGCCGTCGGAAAGAACTCCAAGCTGCGCCGGTACCGCCCGATCGCCGTCCGGAAGAGCCTGCGCTGGGCCACCGAATCGGTCTCGGCGATGGCCTCTCGCTGCAGCCGGTAGGCCTGGTGGAAGTAGTCCCTGGCCCGACGCCTGCGTTCAAGCGTGAACTGTGTGGCCAGCGACCTTTCCGAGGACATTTACTCCCTCTCGCACCCCGGTTGCATTCCCTGGCCCCGATTATACCCGCCCGCCTGCTCTTGCTCCTTTTGGTCTCGGTTAAACCTGCCCTCGCGGCCCGTTTGCCACCGGCGCCAGGGGGCGCCGTAAGATGGAGGCATGACAGCACCCCCTGGTCCCGCTCCCGTGCCCCCGGAGGCAGCCACGGACGGCCTCGGCCGCCTGGCAGGGGCCATGGCGGCGGCCCGGGTCCTGGTGCCCCGGACGGACAACGTCGGCCGTTCTGGCGACGAGCGCGACCTGTACGGAGTCATCGAGCTGCTGGCAGGCGGGGTCAAGGCGGCTCATCCGGCCAGCGCCTGCCAGGCCGGCTGTAGCGCGTGCTGCTCCCTGCACAAGGCGCTGTTCCGGATCTTCCGGAGCGAATGGGATGCCATCTTCGACCACGTCCTCGAAACCTGGCCGAGCGAGCGAATCGCCGCCTTCTCGCGCCGATTCTGGGCCGAGACCGGCCCCTACCTGCCGCTCCTGGAGCGCATCCAGCGGCAGATGGATGGGGGCGAGCGCATCCGTCCGCCCAGGAGCGAACTCCCGATCGATTGCGCGTTCCTGGCGGAGGATCGGTGCTCGGTGTATCCCGTTCGCGCTGCCATCTGCCGGGGATTCGGCTATTTCGGCCTGCGGCGGTCGGCCGACGATCCGGACGGCGATCCACCCGGATCGAACGAGCTGCCCGGCCTCGAGATCTACTCGTGCAACCTGCAGCGGGAGGCCCTGGCGCAGCGCCCGCCAGGACCGCGCATCCAGCTCCCGGTTTTCAACACGGTCTACGGCCGCCTGGAAACCCTCTGCGATGGTCAGGAGAAGAGGCTCATCCCCCTCTGGATCGCCCGGAGCCTCCCGAAGGCCCGATAGCTCGTTTTCAGCTTGAAATGGTCCCTCTGCGCGGTCGCTTCGCTGCGCAACCGGTCCCATTTTGACCCCTTTGCCATATCAACTCAACCGAAAATCGCTCTAGCCCGTCTTTACCTGGACGGACCCTGGCGCGGCACGCTCTCGACCTTACAGGGCCGCCCTGCCACCGTCGCGGATCGCGTCGACGACCGTCTCGAGCTCCGCACGGATAGCGGGCGCCAGTTCGAGCGCATCCAGGTCCGCCCGGGCCTGCCGCAGGTAGGATTCGATCCGGAGCTCGCAGTACCCCCCCGCGCCAGCGCGGTCCAGCAGCTCCACGAGTTCGCCCTGTCGGCTGGAGTCCCGGGCCATCGCGAGCACCTCCGTCTCTGGCAGGAGCGCGAGCGCGAAGAGGATCGGCAAGGTTCTCTGCACTTCGATCACCTGGGG
>JAJXWQ010000156.1 GCA_021781555.1 bacterium | reverse complement strand
GTCTCCGGACAGCCGTGTAGATGCCCTTTGAGATCGACACCGCCCAAATCTTGGCTCACCTACTGCGTTTTGGACCACCGAGTGTAGATGCTGTACATCCTTCAGGATCTCTAAGGAGCCAGAGAAAAGTCCGTTTGCCAACACGAGCGCATGACCAGACCGGCGGAAACATCTGCATCATCATCACCTATCTACACGGCCGACAACCAGGCCTCGAATTTTTGGGCGAATGTCGGTTTTTCCCTAGACGGCGATCGGAACCTCGCTTAGCCTCGAAAGACATAGACAGGGGGTAAGCGTCCCTGGCCTCCACATGGGGGTTGCACTGGCCAGGCGCCACGAGACGCTCCCCCCTTCGTCAGCAAGCCTCAATGCGAGCTCGGGGGCCACGCCCTTTCTGTAGCACGCAGTGGGGGCGAAGCTGCGTCTTTTGCAGGGAGGCCTCAATGTCCCATAGACGTGGCGGGCGCCGATGGTCCGGATTGAAAGACGATCTTTCGGTACTGGCGGCCCAGTCTGCAAATATGACGACCGCGGCCGATGCTCTGGTTAACAGGGATTGGCTCAACAAGAAGATTCGGAACACTGAGCACGCAGGCGCGGCCAGGGAACTCAGGCGCAGGGCTGCTCTCGGAAGCCGCGACAACAATGTCGTTTGCGACTTGACCGCTGGCCAGTGGGAATCGATCCTCGCTTTTTTCGGTAACGCTTGCTGCTATTGCGGTAGCAAAGACGGACCCACGATGGACCACCTGCTCCCGCTCTCCCGCGGTGGGGGGCACACGGCCAACAACGTCGCGCCAGCGTGCAGGCACTGCAACCTGGTCAAGGGAACGAGGACGCCGCAGGAATGGCTGCTTAGCCTGCGGGGGCCGAGGCCTCTGCGGATACCTGCTGGCCATCCTTTCGCGGTGGCGAACTGACATGGCAAAGACCAGACGCGGAACCAGCAAACGTGGCGGCAGGTGGCAGGGCATTCGCGATTCGGAACGCGAACGCGAGATCAGGCGCCGCCAGCAGTCCCCTCGCGGACTCTTGGCCGGCGATCGCGGGAATGTCGTCCTGGTCAGCAGCACGCTCTCGCATCTGACGTTCCGCCACCCCCGCGCCTATGGCAAGTATGAGATGGTTCCCCCGCCCCCGGCCGCTCACTCGTTCTGATGCCCAGGCTCCGGGTCCTCAAGGATCAGGCGGCACCCGAGGTAGCCGCGGTCTGGGTCCCGATCGCCGAGCTTCAGCCCTGGGACAAGAACCCCAGGAAGAACGACGGCGCCGTCGCCAAGGTCGCCGACAGCATCCGGCGCTTCGGGTTCGGCGCGCCGATCCTCGCTCGCCGCAACGGCGAGGTCATCGCCGGCCACACGAGGCTCAAGGCAGCTCTCAAGCTCGGTCTCGATCGCGTGCCAGTGCGCTACCTCGATCTCGACCCCGCGGACGCCCGGCTGCTGGCTCTGGCCGATAACAAGCTGGCCGAGATCGCAGAGTGGGACGAAGCCTTGCTGGCCGAACTCCTCAAGGACCTCGACCCGGCAGACTCGGCCATAGCAGGCTTCGGAGCTAAAGAAGTTGCCGAGCTACTGGCCGAGATCGCCGAGCCCGAGACCTTCAATGGCGATCTCGATGACGCGCCAGCGCTGCCTGCCGAGCCCACGGCCAAGCCGGGGGATCTCTGGATCCTGGGCCGGCACCGGATCTTGTGCGGCGACAGCACGAACCCCGCCGACGTCGAGCGACTTCTGGCCGGCAAGCGGCCAGCCCTCGTGTTCACCGACCCGCCCTACGGCATGAGCTACGGCGGCGGGCGAGCAGCCGGCTCGACCCCCAAGGGCGCCCGCGTGAAAGCCCACGGTGAGATCGTCGGCGACGACAAGAAGGGCGAGGACCTGGTCCGGCTGGTCCGCGATGCGCTGGCGATCGCCGCGAAGGCCAAGACTCCCGACGCCGCGGTCTACGTCTGCCTCACCTGGCGGACCTACACCGAGTTCGAGCGTGCGCTGGCCGAGGCCGGGATCGTGGTCAAGGCCTGCATCGTCTGGGATAAGAGGTCCATCGGCCTCGGGTACGCCGACTACCGTCCCCAGCACGAGTTCATCTTCTACTGCGGCGGATCCTGGCAGGGCGGGAAGGACGAATCCGACGTCTGGCAGGCCAGTCGCGGCAACACGTCCGAATACGTTCATCCGACCCAGAAGCCCGTCGAACTCATCGAGCGGGCGATCGGCAACAGCAGCCACAAGGGCGATGCGGTGCTCGATCTCTTCGGCGGGTCTGGATCCACGCTCATCGCCTGCGAGAAGACCGGCCGGGCCGCATACCTGCTCGAGATCGATCCGCGGTACTGCGATGTCATACGGCTGCGCTGGGAACAGGCTACGGGGAAGACGGCCACCCTGGCCGGCAATCAGGATCCGATCGCCAGCGCCTGACGGACGAGTCGCTCGACCATGACCGATCGGCTGGCTCCAGTCTGGGCTGCCTGTCGCTCGAGTTCGGCGAGCAGGTCGTCGGGCAGCCGGATCGAAATCGGCTGTCCCTTGGCGGAGGCGCCAACGGGCTTGCGGCCAGCGCCCGGACGAAATCCACCGCGAGGCATCAGTCAGTTTTCCTTCCCTGTGGCAAGACCGGCCTGGTAGGCGGCCTCGAGCGCGGCAGCGACGTTCCACACGGCGACTTCGTGGAAGTCTAAGCCGCCGGACTTGCGGGTTTCGAGCGTCTCGATGAGCAGGTGCTGTCGGGCGATCGCTTCCAGCGCCTGGCAGACGTTCAGGTTCAGGGCCATCTTCGTTTCCTCCTTGGGACTACAGCCCCCACTCGGCCTCGGCGCGGTCAAAGCCAACCCACGACCCGGCCTTGCCCATTCCGCGGTTCGCGAGCTCTTCTCGGGCGAGCTGGACTGTGTCGAGCTTGCCGGTGGCGATCGCCACGAGCAGCTCGTTGTGGGTCATCTGGAAGACGAACAGGGGATTGAGCTCGTCGCGGAGCGCGCCGTCCATCGAGGCCTTGTTGAGATCCGCCACTTCCGCCCGCCGGGCGCCGTTCTTCTGGCTCTGCATCACTTCGCCTCCGGCAGATTGAGGAGTCCGAGGGCTTCGGCCAGGGTCTCAGCGCCGAGTTGACCGGTGATCATTCGTTCGGTCTCCGTGGCCGCGGTCAGCGCCTCGGCAGTCTTCGCCAGGTCCTTGGCGGCCTGGATGAAGAACGAATCCGGCGCGCCCTCCAGGTGGCGGGCCATCCGGTCCTTGGCCTCGTTGAAGTCTCGCTGCGCGCTCTGGACGCGGCTGGTGACCTGGAGTGCCAAGCTGACCACTCGATGGGTCGGGATCTCGATCGTCTTGTTCATCTTTTCAATCCCTTTCCGGGCTCGCGGCCCGCTCTCGATGTCACGACAGCGTCAGGCTTCCTGCTTGCTGCCGTCGAACGTGAAGCGATCGAACTGACACCGGCACTCCCCCTCTGCGTGATTGTGGCGGAAATGCCTGTCAAAGTGCGCCTGCGCATCTGCCTCGTTCTCGAATCGACCGAAGCAGAACTGCTGCCCGGTCCGGGTGTTGGTCGCGAAGAACTCCTTGCGCTCCATCTCTGTCCGTCCTTTCCGGGCCCGCGCCCTCTGTCGATGTCACGACAGTACCTCTGCTAGATCGTATAATCAACTACGAAGTCATACAGCGGCGAGAAGGTGCTGCTAAATCCTCGCTACTCGTGGCCCGGACACTCGCAGGCGTAAGGCTTGAGACCGGCTCCGACGTCTGCCAGCACCTCTTCCGCATGCCGATCGTGTTCGCCCTTGTCGCAACCGGGGCAAAGAAGCGTCCCGTCTTCGAGGCGGACGGCCAAAGGGCGAGGGGAGTCGAGGTCTCGGATCATCAGCTGTACTCGCTTTCGGGAATCTCAAGGTCGGAAAGGCAGCGGACAGGATACCTCATGCGACGATCTACCAGCCAAGAGGCCGCGGCCATCTGGGTGGCTATTTCCGAGCTCCACCCCTGGGGGCAGAACCCGCGCCTCAATGAGCCCGCCGTCGCCAAGGTCGCCGAGAGCATCAAGCGGTTCGGATTCGGGTCGCCGATCCTCGCTCGCCGAAACGGGGAGCTGATCGCAGGCCATACTCGTCTCAAGGCCGCGCTTAAGCTCGGCCTCGATCGCGTCCCCGTTCGTTACCTCGATCTGGATCCCGCCGACGCCCAGCTGCTGGCGTTGGCCGACAACAAGCTGGCCGAGATCGCCGAATGGGATGACGCCCTGCTTGCCCAG
>JAJXWQ010000155.1 GCA_021781555.1 bacterium | reverse complement strand
CGCCGCTGCTGGCGCCCGCGTGCCCGATTCTGGCGGATGCGCGCCCGGACCGCCGCCTTGAGCGCCCGCTTCTGCTGCCTCCACTCGGCCTGCTGCATGCGGTGTTCCCAGCGGTATCGTCCCATGCCTCCATCTTACCTGCCGAGCCAGCGCCCGGATAGCCGGGCGAGGGCCCGCGAGCCTTGATCGAGCATCCGTCTGGCCTGCTATAATGCCGGCCGCCCAGAAAGTGCCACATGACCACCAAGAGCCAGCGCCCCCCCCGTCTCGCCCGGATCGTCCGACCCGGGCGGCTTGTCGTTTCGCGGCCCCAGTCGGTGCCGGGCCTGGCGCATCCGTTGCGCTTGACGGTCTATTTGCCGCCTGGATATGAGGAGACCGACGAGCGCTTCCCGGTGGCCTACCTCTTCGACGGCCAGAATTTGTTCGGGGACGAGGGCTCTTATTCGGGGGGCTGGCACCTGCACGATCACCTGGATGCCCGGGCAGCTCGCGGCAAGCGGGTTCCGATCGTGGTCGGCATCCACCATGGCGGCTCGTCCCGGTTCCAGGAGCTCTCGCCCTGGCCGGTCGAAGATCCCCGGACAGAGGCCCAGGGGGACCGGCTGCTCGACTGGATCGTGGGCAGCCTCGGCGATCTCGTGAGTTCGGATCTACGGGTTCTCGGTGGGCCCGAGAACACGCTGCTGGGCGGTTCCTCGCTGGGTGGTCTGCTGGCCCTGTACGGGTTTGCCCGTCACCCCGGTTTCTTTGGTCGTGCGCTGGTCATGTCCCCCTCGTTGTGGGTCAACGACGGGGCCATCTTCGCGTACGTCGCCAGGGCTCGCATCTGGGGAGATCCGCGGTTGTATCTCGATTGTGGTGGCCGGGAAGCGCGGGGGTATGCCATCGAACACGCGCGCTGGATGGTCCGGTTGCTCGTGCGCAAGGGATTCATGGCGGGGCGCCACTTCATGTGGCGGCCGGACGTCCGGGGTTCTCACAACGAACGCGCCTGGCGTCGCCGGTTGCCCAAGGCGCTGCGCTTCCTGTACGGCTGATCAGCGCGGGAGCGTCGCCCGCTTGGGAGGGCGGCAGTTCGGGAAGTTCTGTTCGTCGAAGGCATCGACCTGGATCACCTCTTCCTGGAGCCGGGCCGCATCCTCGAGAATCTGCCACTGGGCCTCCGTGATGATGCCTGCAGCCAGGGCCCGGTCCGCCTGGTCAGAGATCGGCTTGCGCTCCATCCGGGCCGCCCGGATCGCCTCGCGGATTTCGGCCAGAACAGCAGTTGCCGCGACCGCCTTGTCGAGTGCCACCTCGAGTCGGCCTGGACCGGGCTCAGCGTTAGGGGCGTTGAAGATATCCCGGGAGAGCACCAGGCGCTCGTCGTGGTCCTCGAGGAGCGACTGCGCGACCTCGCTTCCGAGGCGATCGTCAGGCCCCTTGTAGGCGGTGCCGAACGGGAAGATCAAGAATCCCAGCAGGCGCGCCGCCATACGGTTGGGCAGGTTGTCGATGAGGCCGGTCAGGGCCTTTTGGATCTCGAAGAGGGCGTGCTCCATGCCCCAGCGCAGGAACTTGCGATCGCGTTCGGCCCTGCCCTCGTCGTGGAAGCGCTTTGCCGTCGCCGAGCCGATGTAGAGCCAGGCCAGCGCATCCGCCAGGCGCCCGGACAGCTTTTCCGAGCGTTTGAGGGTGCCACCCAGCGTTCCCAAGGCGAAGTCCGAGGCCAGCGCGAATCCTGTGGCCAGCCTCGTCAGGTGGCCCAGATAGCTCGAGAGCTCGGCATCGCCGACCGGCGGGCGCATCCAGGCACCTCCCGTCAGTCCGCCGACGAACGCCCGTGCCATGTTCTTGGAGAAAAAGCCGAGATGGCCAAAGACGGCCGTGTCGAATCCGGGCACGTCGCGCCCGGCAACGGCCTGCATCTCCTTCTGGACGAAGGGATGGCAGCGGATGGCCCCCTGGCCAAAGACGATGAGGGAGCGCGTCAGGATGTTGGCGCCCTCGACCGTGATGCTGATCGGCGTGCCCTGGTAAGCGCGGGCGATCACGTTTCGGGGACCGCGACTGATGGCGGCGCCGCCGAGGATGTCCATCGCATCGTTCAGCAGCGTGCGCTGGGCCTCGGTCAGATAGCGCTTGACGATTGCCGACAGCACGGCCGGCTTCTCGCCCGCGTCTACGGCCGCCGTGGTGAGCGTCCGCGCCGCATTCATCACGTAGCACAGGCCTCCGATGCGAGCCAGGGGCTCCTCGATGCCCTCGAACCGGCCGATGGGCATCCCGAACTGCTCGCGTACGGTGGCGTAGGCGCCCACGTAACGCACCGCCACCTGCGCGGCGGCGCAGGCCGAGGCCGGCAGCGAGATGCCGCGGCCCGCGGCCAGGGATTGCATCAGCATCCGCCAGCCCTGGCCCGCCATCCCTGCGCCGCCGATGATGGCAGCAAGTGGCACGAAGAGGTTCTCGCCCTGGATCGGACCGTTGAGGAAGTGGTTCATGAGCGGGTCATGGCGAAGACCGATCCGGATCCCGGGCAAGTCGCTAGGAACCAGGGCGCAGGTGATGCCGACATCCTCGGTGTCCCCGAGGAGGTGGTCGGGGTCGTAAAGGTGGAAGGCCAGGCCGATGAGGGTGGCGATCGGAGACAGGGTGATGTAGCGCTTGTCGAAGGTCAGGCGCATGCCCAGGACTTCTTCGCCCTGCCACGGCCCCTTGCAGACGATGCCCTTGCTCTTGCCGCTGGCGGCGTCCGATCCGGCGCTGGGCTCGGTGAGGGCGAAGCACGGGATCTCCTCCCCTGTCGCCAGGCGAGGCAGATAGTAGGTCTTCTGCTCCTGGGTGCCGTAATGCAACAGGAGCTCGGCCGGGCCCAGCGAGTTGGGGACCATCACGGTGGATCCTACGGTGCTGCTCCGGCTGGAGATCTTGAGGATGACGGCGGAAGTCGCCGCCGCCGAGAAGCCGAGGCCACCATACTCTTGCGGAATGATGAGCCCGAAGAAGCGGTTCTTCTTGAGGAAATCCCAGACCTGAGGCGGAAGGTCGCGATCCTGGTCGATCTGCCAGTCGTCGATCTTCGCGCAGAGTTCTTCTACGGGGCCCTCGAGGAACGCGCGTTCGGCTTCGTCGAGGGCCTGCGGCTTGAAGTCCAGGAGGGTCCGCCACCTCGGATCTCCGGAGAAGAGTTCGGCATCCCACCAAACCGTTCCAGCTTCGAGGGCGGCGCGCTCGGTGGCACTCATCCGCGGCAGCACCCGACCCATGAGAGCCATCAGGCGCGAGCCGATGAGCCTTTGGCGCAGGGGTTTGAATCCGAACACCGTCGCCACGGCCAGGAAGACCGCCCAGGCGATCCAGAGTCCGACGTTCATCCAGGCGGCGCGCTCACCCCATCCGGCGAGGCCGATGCCCACGGGGGCAACCCAAGCCCAGTAACTCTGGCCGGCATAAGCCAGGGCAAACGCCAGGACGACCAGTAGCCCGATCATGACGGCAAGCGACGCCATGCGCACATCTCCCATCTCTAGCCGTGACTCACCCCTCTGATACCTCCACCCGGCTCCACGATCTACGTCGATACGGACGAGCTTCTAACCCTCGGCTGATTCAAAACGCCGCAGCCAGGAGTTCATCTTCGCGTCACATTCCGCGGGAACGAGACCCTCGAGCGCCGGCAACCGGAAATTCGGTGGCGTGAAGCGACAATAAACACTGAATGCACTTTTGACGAACAAGGAAGTTACGATGAGGCAAGACCGGGAACACAGAGTGAAGCAAGCATAAATCAACGGTGGGGATGGGACCGGAAAGCGGGATGGGCACCGGTCAAGGATGCGGAAAGGTGGAGGCGAAGCAGATGGACCGCGGTTCGACGAAGAAGCGACTGGGACTGATCGCGACTCTTGCAGGAGTGACGCTGGCCATCGCTGCCGGACCTGCCTTGGCGTCGGGCGCCGGGGCTCACACCTTCTCCTCCTGGGTGAGCGCGCTCTCGAACGCCGACGGGCTCCAGTTCTGGACCTACGGCCCCGGGGGCGACGTCGGGAGCGGCGTCGTATCATTCACCCACGTCCGCGGCTACTTCAACACGAACTCCAACTACTACAACGGTGTGGGCTGGTTGATCTACAACGGCACCGGCAACCACGACCTCGCCTACGAGATCAGCGACCAGACCGGTAGCTACACCTACTACTACGCCAACAACTACTTCACGACGGGCGATACCCTCGACTCTCTGTTCACGCACATCAGCGGCAACTCCTGGTACTTCTACTGGTACAACAAGAGCAGGAACCAGAGCTGGGCCGTGGACGCGAACAACGCCTACGCCAGCAGCCCGGGCTTCGAC
>JAJXWQ010000065.1 GCA_021781555.1 bacterium | reverse complement strand
GCGCTTCGGCATGCCTCAGCATATCCAGAGGCCGGCTCCCATGTCGATCCCCCCGGGAATGCCGGCCACCGGGGCGGACGGAGTTCCTGGGTCTGGTTCTATTTCCGACAGACTCCTAGCTCGTGAAGTTCCTTGCCAGCCGAGCAGTCGAAGTTCAGCCGGCCGCTGCGAGTAATGATCGAGAACAGCGCGCCGAGGCCGCCCGCAAAGCCGGCAAGCAAGATCCAGAATCCCGTCGAGCCCAGCAGTGTGATCGCAGGCGTTCGGGCAAGCCAAAGGACGAGGCCGGCAAGCCCTACCGGCACCGAGGCGTTGAAACTGGCGCTCAAGTACCACTTGCGCGACGTTTCATTGCTACGGTCTTGTACGTACTGGCGGGCAGCGACAACCATCTTCTGACCTGTCGAATACTCGCGGTTGAGTGCCGCGGCAATGGCTTCGCCGAGAAGGCGCTTGTATTGCCGTACCGCTTCCGGGGCAAGCCCTTGGCACGGCCTAGTTTCTAGGACCGCGCAGTCGCCCAAGATTGATTGCCTCTTGGACAAGTTTTCATCTGGCCTATCCGGGGCAGACTCGTCATACTCGGTCGTCGTTTCCCAGTCGAGGGCGCCGACAGGATCGATGTAGACGATGAGGTTCTTGGTTGCCCTTATCAGAAGGCCAATGTCGTGGTGGCGCCATCTTTCGGCGTAATCCCCCCGAACCAGCGGCTTAGCCGCACCCGGAACGACGCTGACCTTGTCTTGCGAACCATCGCTTTCCCCGACTTCGTTCAACTGCTCTTTCCTTGCGACTCTAATTGGACCAAAGACCGTCCAGCGTTTCCCATGCGCTGGCGAGCGCATTTCTCGGCCAGGGACCGCCATGGGGAAACGGCCGCTTGGCATGGAAGATCCTACCGGAACGAACGTTTGAACGCAAGCCCGATTGAGCAGGCGCCATCAGCTTCACGCCAGCCTCGGAAGACCTTCGCTCGGCCACCCCTTCCACCCTCGGTCACCCGAAGCCATGATGTTGCGGCAAAAGGGATGACCAATGAGCATTCTTGCCGGCCTGGTTCTTGATCTCGGTGGCAGCGCACCGATCACCACCGGGGACGACTTCGACCGACTGCGCGACTTGGCGCTTGAAACTGCCTCAGATTCCGCTGTGCAGCAGAATCTGAGCCCGACGGACTGCCTGGACAACCTAGTCCTGTTTCCCGATAACGAACCGGACGCCTCGGAAGTCCGCGCCTTCCTGACCGGGGCCGACCTGGGCTGCTGGCGCAGAGCCCTCACAGTCGCTGCCACCTTGGCCACCCAGGCCTACCTCGAAGAGAAGGTCGAGTCCGACATGGCGATTATCCGAGCGGCCATCGACTCAGCAGAGGTGGCTGGCTTCGAGGCAAAAGCCATACTCGCCGCGAGCCCCCTCGGCTCAGAGCCCCATGCCAGCGAGGCCGGCCTTGCGGGCGGCAGGCTGTTCACCTGGCCAGGGCCGCATGGAACCCGCCATGACTTTCTGCGGGTCCGCCTCGCGGATGATCGGCCCGTCTGGCTCGAACTCGACCTGGCTGCCAGACCCGAGCAAGCCACCGGCCTAGCGGGATCGGCGCCAGGCCGGCATTAGACCCGCTGACACAACGAGGGAACCGTTAGTCGGTCCCGCCCCTGTACCTGGATCGTGGACGCAAATTGCCGTACCGGCCCAGGTTCTGGCGCACAGCTTCCGCGATCTCGTCGTTGCTCTTGACTCTCGGCTCGGGCTTCTTTTCCAAGTGGGTGTAGACGGGCACGTATTCGGGCTCTGAGTGCTGCCAGCACCAGCTTTCTTTGCCGTCGAGGCTCTGGCGAGTCGCTAGCTTGCCGCAAAACCGGCAGGCGGCATAGGACGCCACCTTGGCCCCTTCAAACCTTACCAGCAGCCGATCATCAGGGCCGCGGCACGCCTCGCACCAGAGGAAAGGGATGTCCGGGCTCTTGTGGGTCGCCAGCTTCCCGCAATTCGTGCAGCGGTGCGCTTCTGGCACGTGATCGGGCAGGGTAGGCAAGAGGCCGGGGCCGGAACCAGGGATAGCGGTGCTGGGTCCTGACTTGAGCGGCCGGGTGCATGCCCTAACCACGGCTGCGACAGCTGCCACCATGATCAAGATCGTCGCCGGCCAGCCGACGTGATCAGCCAATTCGGCGAGTAAGCCGATCACGAGCGCGATGGCAAACAAGAGAGGGGGCACAGGGAAATCTTACCCCTCGCCTGGTCGGGACATGGACACGTGAGGTCCCGCTTTCTTGCGGCGGGCCTGGCAGACGACCAGGGGCTCGAACTAGATTGCCGGACTAGCCTGGCAACGCCCAGCGGGATTGGCGCCAGGCCTGCAAGCGAGTACCCTGGCATGGATCGGTTGAGCCCGGGCATGTGTATCGAGACGTTCCCCTGCACGGCCGGTGGCATCGGCACCTGATCGGTACTAATGGCAGAACCAGCAGCTTTAGTTTCGTCCAACTTCTCATTCCTGGCGGCCCACTCGGGCCACCTGGTACGCCTTGCTGCGCAGGCCGAGCGGTACCTCGCCGACGATCCGAACACCTGCCTGATCAAGCTGCGCCAGTTCACCGAGCTGCTCGCCCAGCGCGTGGCCGCCAACGTCGGCCTTTACGCCTCGGGCGAGGATAACTTCCGCGACCTGCTGCTGCGGCTTCAAGAAAAGCGGATTCTTGCCAGCGACGTGCAGAGCCTGTTCCACGGCATCCGTCGGGCCGGTAATGAGGCCGCCCACAACTTCGCCGGCACCCACGACGAGGCGCTGAAGTACCTGAAGATGGCGTGGCAGCTTGCCGCATGGTTCCACGTGTCGTTCGGGAAGGACCCGACCTTCAAGATCGTGCCCTTCACTGCCCCGACTGATCGCCGCCGAGACGATGGCGGAAACCGCGAGCAGGTCGAGCGCCTGAAGCAAGAGCTTGAGGCGACTCGCAAGGCCTCGAACGCCGCGCAAGTCGCCGCCCAGGAAGAGATGATTCGTCGGCTCGAAGCCGAGGCGAAGGCCAAACTTGCCGAGGGCGAACAAGCGCAGCTGCGGCAGGCCGTTCAGGAAGCCGAGGCCCAGTTCCGGGCCGAGCGCCAGAAGCTGGCCGAAGAGATGACTGCCCTTCAGGCCGCCACTGTCGCCGAGCCAGAGCAGGTCGTCAAGGCGCTGATCACCAAGGCTCAGGACGCAGGCGAGCACCTGGACCTCGACGAGAGCACCACCCGGCTACTGATCGACCAGCAGCTTCGCGACGCCGGCTGGGAAGTGGACACCGAGAAACTGCGGTACGCCTCGGGAACCAGGCCGATCAAGGGCAAGAACTTGGCCGTCGCCGAGTGGCCTACAGAATCCGGGCCTGCCGACTATGCGCTGTTCGTCGGCCTGCGGCTGGTCGGCGTTGTCGAGGCCAAGCGCCGGAACAGGGACGTATCAGATTGCGTCAAGCAGGCTGGCCGTTACAGCACGGGCATCAAACACACCGAGGGCCTGGTGCTCGACGGCCCGTGGGGCGACTACCGGGTGCCGTTCCTCTTCTCGACGAATGGGCGACCCTACCTGCGGCAGATCGAGACCAAGAGCGGCATATGGTTCCGCGATGCCCGCCGGCCGCAGAACCACGCCCACGCTTTGGAATCCTGGTACACGCCCGAGGGCCTCATGGGCCTGCTCGACCAGGACATCGACAAGGCTACGACCGCGTTGCAGACCGAGACCTTTTCGTACCTCGACATGCGGGATTATCAGAAGGACGCCATCCGGGCCGTCGAGGCCGGCATCCAAGATGGCCGCCACGAGATGCTGGTCGCGATGGCCACCGGGACCGGCAAGACGCGGACGGCCATCGGCATGGTCTACCGCCTCATCAAAGCCAAGCGGTTCCGGCGAGTGCTCTTCCTCGTTGATCGGTCGGCCCTCGGCGAGCAGACCGAGAACGCCTTCAACGACATGCGCATCGAGAACCTGCAAACGTTTGCGCAGATCTACGACCTGAAGGGCCTCGACGACATGGCCCCGGATTCCGACACCCGGCTGCACATCGCGACGGTGCAGGGCATGGTCAAGCGAATCCTGTACCCCACCAGCGACATGCCGCCTGCCATCGATCAATACGACTGCATCATCGTGGACGAGTGCCACCGCGGCTACAACCTCGACCGCGAGATGTCCGAGATCGAGCTGACGTTCCGCAGTGAAGAGGACTATTTCTCGAAATACCGGCGCGTGCTCGACCACTTCGACGCGATCAAGATCGGTCTCACGGCCACGCCTGCCCTGCACACCACCCAGGTTTTCGGGGACCCGATTTACCAGTATAGCTACCGCCAGGCCGTCATCGACGGGTTCCTAATCGACCACGAGCCCCCGATACAAATCCGGACGGCGCTGGGCGAGGATGGGATTGCCTGGTTGGCTGGCGAGCAGATGCAGATCTTCAATGGTGCCGACGGGACCATCGACCTGGTCCACGCCCCGGACGATCTGCAATTCGCGGTCGAAGACTTCAACAAGCGCGTCGTGACCGAGAACTTCAACCGCGTGGTCTGCGAGGAACTGGCACGCCAGATCGACCCGACCTTGCCCGGCAAGACCCTGATATTCTGCGCGACTGACAACCACGCGGACCTGGTCGTTGACCTGCTCAAGAAGGCGATGGACGCCCAGTACGGCGCCATCGACGACGATCTGATCGCCAAGATCACTGGTGCCGCCGACAAGCCCCTCTTGCAGATCCGGCGCTACAAGAACGAGAAGGCCCCGAGCATCGCAGTCACGGTGGATCTCTTGACCACCGGCATCGACGTGCCCGAGATCGTCAACTTGGTCTTTATTCGCGTGGTCCGAAGCCGCATCCTCTACGAGCAGATGCTTGGCCGGGCCACCCGCCGCTGTGACGACATCGGCAAGGAACGCTTCCGAATATTCGACGCCGTCGGACTTTACGAGAAGCTGGCGCCCGTGTCGTCGATGAAGCCGGTCGTCACCGACCCGAGCATCAGCTTCGAGACACTCGTTGGCGAACTACAGACGGTCAAGGACGAGCAGGCCCGGCAGGTCGTCTTCGACCAGCTGGTGGCCAAGTTTCAACGCAAGGCGCGGAAGCTCGATGGCATCGGCGACTTTCAGACCCTCGCAAAGATGAACCCGGCGGAACTTCTACGCCACCTCAAGCAGGCTGGCCCTGGCGGGGCCGCCACCTGGTTCAAGGACCACGCCGACCTGGCTCTCTTCCTCGACCGCATCAAGACCGGGGACGGCCCCCAGATGGTCATCTCGACTCACGAGGACCAGCTAAGACGGGTCGAGCGGGGATACGGGAACGCCACGCGACCCGAGGACTACCTCGAATCGTTCTCGGCGTTCATCCGCGACAACATGAACGAGATTCCGGCGCTGGTGATCGTCACCCAGCGCCCCCGAGATCTCATGCGCCAGCAGCTCAAGGAACTCAAGCTGGCGCTCGACCTGGCCGGCTACAACGAGGCGGCACTGCAAACCGCCTGGCGCGAGATGACCAATCAGGACATCGCGGCTTCAATCATCGGGTTTATCAGGCAGCGGTCCCTCGGGTCGCCGCTGGTGCCGTACGGCGAACGTGTCGAGATGGCCGTCAAGCGTATCCTCGCCTCGCAGGCATGGACATCGCCGCAGCGCACGTGGCTCGAACGCATCGGGAAACAGGTCAAGGAAGAGACCATCGTGGACCGCGAGGCCATGGACAGGGGCCAGTTCCAAGCGAATGGCGGCTTCGCTAGAATCAACAAGATCTTCGACGGCCGGCTTGAAGCGCTGCTGGGCGATCTACAGGACCAAGTATGGAAGGACGCGGGATAGCCGGATGACCACGACCCAAGACATCGTCGCCAAGCTGTGGGGCCTCTGCCACGTCTTGCGCGACGACGGAATCACGTACCACGAGTACGTGACCGAGCTGACCTACCTTCTCTTCCTGAAGATGGCCCAAGAGACCGGTACCGAGGACCAATTGCCCGATGGATACCGATGGAAGGACCTCGCCAGCAAAGACGGCGTCGAGCAGCTTGAGTTCTACCGAATCCTGCTGATTCACCTCGGCTCGCATGGCTCTGGCCGGGTTCAGGCGATCTTTGCCAACGCCGGCACCTCGATTCGGGTGCCACGGAACCTGACCACGCTCGTGAAATCCATTGACGAACTGGACTGGTACAGCGCCCAGCATGAGGGGTTGGGGGACCTCTACGAGGGCCTGCTCGAGAAGAACGCCAGCGAGGTCAAGTCCGGCGCTGGTCAGTACTTCACGCCCAGGCCGCTGATCGAATCAATCGTGTCACTGGTCAAGCCGCAGGCTGGTGAACGCGTTCAGGACCCAGCTGCCGGAACCGGCGGATTCCTGATCGCGGCCGACCTGTATATCTCGGATCGAACGGACGACCTCTTCGACCTGTCAGAGGCGCAGCAGGTGTTTCAGCGTCGGCAGGCCTTCTACGGCATGGAATTGGTGCAAGATACTCACCGCCTCGCGCTCATGAACGCGATGCTGCATGGAATCGAAGGCGACATCCTGCTGGGCGACACTCTGTCGCCGCAGGGCGCGACTTTGCCCAAGGCCGACGTAATCCTGACCAATCCGCCGTTCGGTACCAAGAAGGGTGGGGGCCTACCCACGCGGGACGACTTCACATACCCGACCTCGAACAAGCAGCTGGCCTTCTTGCAGCACATTTACCGTAGCCTGAAACCAGGCGGCAGGGCGGCGGTGGTCATGCCGGACAATGTCCTCTTCGAGGATAACGTCGGTGCGTCGATCAGAGCGGACCTGATGGACAAATGCGACCTGCATACGATCCTGCGCCTGCCCACCGGCATCTTCTACGCACAGGGCGTCAAGACGAACGTCTTGTTCTTCACTCGCGGCAAGTCGGACAAGGGGAACACGGCCGGCATCTGGGTTTACGACATGCGGGCCAAAATGCCGTCGTTCGGGAAGCGCACGCCGTTTACTCGGGACCACTTCAAGGCCTTCGAGGCCGGGTTCGGTGACGACCCGCTCGGCAAGAGCCCTCGCGAAGATCAAGGTGAGCAGGGACGGTTCCGGTACTTCTCGCGAGACTTCATCCGGGCGCGGGGCGAGAACCTCGACATTTCATGGCTGAAGGATGACAACGCGACGAGTGCCGAAGACCTGCCGGCGCCCGAGGTGATCGCAGCCGAGATCATGGACAACCTTCGGGCCGCGCTCGAAGAGATGGAAGGGCTGGCAAGCCTTCTTGATTCACCCGAGCTGGTTGAGGCATGAGCGATCTTCCGCCCGCCTGGGTGCTGGCCGCTGGCTCTGACGTTTTCGACCTTGTCACGAGCGGGTCAAGGGGCTGGGCAAAGTACTACTCGGACGAGGGCGATGCCTTCATCCGAATGGGAAACCTCGACCACGGCACCATCTCGTTAGATCTCAGGGAAGTTCAGCTTGTCCAGCCACCATCTGGCGCCGAAGGGGAACGCACGCAACTACAGCCGAACGATATTCTCATTTCTATCACCGCAGAGCTTGGGATGGTTGGCTTGGTTCCGCCTAACCTTGGGAAGGCCTACATCAATCAGCACGTAGCCTTGGCACGTCCGAGGGCCCACAACGATCCAAGGTTTCTCGCCTGGTACCTCGCGTCCGAAAACGACGGGAAGCGCAAGCTGCGAGAGGCCCAGCGAGGCGCGACCAAAGTGGGATTGGGCCTTGACGATATTCGTCAGGTCTCGATTCCGCTGGCCCCTCTTAACGAGCAGCGGCGCATCGTGGCAAAGCTGGACGATCTCTTTGCCCGCAGCCGCTCGGCGAGGGAAGCTCTCAACGCCATCCCGCCCCTCTTGGACCGGTACCGCCAGTCGGTGCTGGCTGCGGCGTTCCGGGGGGACCTGACCGAAGCCTGGCGTGAGCAAAACCCCAACCTGATGGCACAGGTAAACCAAGCTCAGGGCACCAGGGGCCGGAATCGTGGACTTGAGCTAGAATCCGCTCGGGCCCTCGCAGAACTGCCGTCTCAGTGGTACTGGGCAGCAGCGTCGCAGGTCGCCGAGGTCAGGCTTGGGCGCCAGCGTTCACCTGACAAAGCGCAAGGCAGTCACATGCGACCCTACATGAGGGCAGCGAACGTGACCTGGACTGGGCTTTCGCTCGAAGACGTTAAAACGATGAACTTCGAGCCGCACGAGGCAGACACTTTTCGCCTCAAAGAAGACGACATCTTGCTTTCCGAGGCGTCGGGAAGCCGAAAGGAAGTCGGCAAGGTCGCCAGATGGAAGAACGAGGTTCCGGACTGCTGCTTCCAGAACACCCTCATCCGGGCCAGGCCAATTGGGATCAACCCCGACTTCCTCTTCTACTACTTCATGTCCGAAGCCGTGTCCGGGGCGTTTGGTGCCGCATCTAGAGGAATCAATCTGCATCACTTGGGCGGGGAAACCGTGACCAACTGGCCTGTTCCGGTCCCGCCTGAAGAAGAGCAGCGAGAAATCATTCGCATCGTTGAATCGGCCCTGCTCGGGATTGATCGGCTTTCCAACGAAGTGGGCTCAGCGAGGACTCGGCAGGACCGCCTCGACCATGCAGTCCTGGCCAAGGCCTTCCGCGGCGAGCTGGTCCCCCAGGACCCGAACGACGAGCCCGCCTCGACCCTGCTCGAACGCATCAAGGGCCAGCAGGCCGAGGCCACGGTGCCCAAGGCGAGGCGGGGCAGGAAGCCACGAGAACTTGCAGAGGTGACGAGATGAGCGCTGCGAAAGTGGCTAACGGCCCCCAGTTTTTGAAATACTTCGCACCGGTGATCGCGGCCCTCGATCAGCTAGGTGGGTCGGGCTCAAAGGCCGAGATCAAGGACACTGTGGCCCAGAATCTCGGGTTGACCGAGGCCGAGACCGGCGCGGTCAACGCCCGCGGGACAGCCGTCTACGATTCGACAATCCATTGGTCCGTCTGGTACCTCAAGCAAGCCGGGTATCTTGTGTCCTCAAAGCGTGGGGTCTGGGCCCTCACAGAGAAATCCAAGACCGAGCCGATAGACGGTGACGCCCCAATGCGGCTGTTCCGCGAGGTGCGCCTGAGGCTGGGGCCACCCATGGGGGCCTCACCGACGAAGACCAAGGCTTCACCAGGGGTCAACGGTCATGCCCCGCCCGAGGAAGAGCAGTTGCCGCCTTCAGACGAAGGTGAACCGCCTTCGGTTAATCACCGAGACGCTCTGCTCGAACTGCTGCGGTCGCTGCCACCCGCGGGCTTCGAGCGAATCTGTCAACGCCTTCTTCGAGAGTCCGGGTTCCAACACGTCGAAGTAACCGGCCGCTCGGGCGACGGCGGCATCGATGGCGTCGGAATCCTGAAGCTAAACTCGGTCCTGAGCTTCAAGGTTCTGTTCCAATGCAAGAAATACGCGGGCTCCGTCGGACCTGGCCAGATTCGCGACTTCCGCGGCGCCATGATGGGTCGGGCCGATAAGGGCGTGTTCCTCACCACCGGCACCTTCACGACCGAAGCTGCGCGGGAAGCAATCAGGGACGGGGTGCCGCCGATAGAGCTGGTTGACGCAGAAAAACTGATCGCGATGTTCGAAGAACTTCAGCTCGGGTTGCGCCCCCGGACAATCTACGAGATCGACCCAGAGTTCTTCCGCGAGTTCAGCGCGCAGCCAGCGACCTCGGCCAACAGCGACTAGCAAATGTGGGCGCTTCAGATCGGCAAACCCGGCCTGCCGCCCTGGCAGTTCGGGCAGCGGCGTTGGAAGTTGTCAGACCCGTTCGAGCCATAGCGGTTCCCGCAGGTACCGCACTCAAGCTCGTAGGTCAGCTGCATGTGGTCGTTACCCGGACGGTCGGCCTTACAAATCACGGTCTGCCCGTTGGGGTTCTTGTAACCGATCTCGGTCGTTTTCGCCTGGCGGGGGCCCCTGGCTCCGTTCGCCAGCTGCATGCCGTCAATTTGCAGAAGCGTAAGTCCGAGCTTCACGAGGTCGCTGGCCAAGACCTGCTTACCCCGGATTTTGCTCTTCCAGCCGCTCTGCGGTGGCCAATCCACGCCAAGGACCTCAAGCGCTGCCTTCGACCAGCCGCCCTTCTCTGACATGAGGCTTTGGATCAGCTCGGGCGTGATCGTGATCTTCAGATCTTTCGAGTCCGGCCGGCCACCATCCGATTCACTCGACATCGCTATCCGCCATTCGCCCAAGCTACGAGGACGGCGCCTACGGTGACGGTCCCGCGGCCAAGGTCGAACAGGACTCGCGGCTTTCGCCAGTCCTGAAGCGAATCGCCGAGCTTGACCAGGAATTGGCCCCGGCCCCGACTGAGCGGCCTGTGTCTGAATACGCCGAGGCCCTGGCGAATATCGGGGGCGGGTGGACGACCTTCCCCACCGAGGTGAAGCGCGAGATTCTTGGGACCTACGTGCCCGATGGCTTCATGGTCCAGGAAGGCCGGAAGTTGATGGCCGAGGTTTGTGGCTACCTGCTCGATGAAAACATCGAGATACTGCCGCCGCCAACCAAGGGCCAGCCACCGGCACGACACGCGAAGCCTCAGGATGCCAGAAAGAAAGATAGCCAGACCGTAGAAGCCGGTCTGGCTACCTGTTCTGATCCACCCTTTTTACAGGGGGGAAAGGTCGGAGCGGCGGGATTCGAACCCACGACCCCTTGCACCCCAAGCAAGTGCGCTACCAAGCTGCGCTACGCCCCGACGGGATGACAGGGTACGCGGAGTATAGCAGAGCGCCTGGGCGGAAGCAAGGTCACCAATCCTCGCTCCCCGGCCCCTGGCGAGCGGGCCACGCGCGGCTACACGTGGTCTTCGAAGTAGCAGAAGGGGCAGCGGATCCAGACCGGATCGATCTCGGCCATGCAAGAGCGGCAGACGCGCTTGTCGGCCACCAGGGCCTCGCCGCACTTGGGGCAGACCGACCACTCGGACTTGACGTTGAACTGGCAGGCCGGGCAGGTGGGATTGAGCTGGTACTTGCAGTAGGGGCAAGTGGCGAACTCGGCCTCGACGACGTTCTTGCAGCGCGGGCAAAAACGATCGTGCCCGGCCTCCGAGTACACCACCCGCACGAACTCCTCGAAGGTCGTCAGGCCCTGGCGCACGAGGTCGATCGCATGCTGGCGCATCGTCATCATGCCGTCTTTTTGCGCCTGCAGGCGCAGGGCATTGGACGGAGCCCGCTTGAGAATGAGTTCCCGGGCCTCGCCGCTCACCGCGAAGACCTCGTAGATCGCCCGGCGTCCCTGGTACCCGGTACCGTGGCAGTGCTCGCAGCCGGCCCCGCGGTAGAGCGGGGCGTCTTCGGCCAGGCCCAGGTCCGCCAGGATCTCGGGCGCAGCCCGGTAGTCCTCGACGCACTCGCCGCAGATGAGCCGGATCAGGCGCTGGGCGATGCAGCCTAGCAGGGCCGAGCCGATGAGGTACGGCTGCACGCCCATCTCCTCGAGTCGCGAGATGGTGCTGGTGGCGTCGTTCGCGTGCAGCGAGGTCAGGACCATGTGGCCGGTCATGGCCGCCTCGATGGCGATCTTGGCGGTCTCGTGGTCGCGGGTCTCGCCGATGAGCACGATGTCGGGATCCTGGCGCAGCACCGATCGCAGGACCCGGGCAAAGCTGAGGTCGATCGTCGGGTTGACCTGCACCTGCGTGGCGTTTTCGAAGTTGTACTCGATCGGGTCCTCGATCGTGATGATGTTCTTGGCGCGGCTCTGCAGGTGCCCCAGTGCAGAATACAGCGTCGTCGTCTTGCCCGAGCCCGTGGGGCCCGTGACGAAGAGGATGCCCTGCGGGCTCTTGAGCAGGCGGACCAGGTCTTCCTGCTGGCGGGCGTTCAGGCCAAGGTCCGAGATCGGCCGCAGCGAGGCCGCGGTGTTGAGAACGCGGATCACGATCTTCTCGCCGTACTGGCTTGGCATCGTGGACACGCGCAGGTCCACCAGGGTGTTCTGCACCTTGACCCGGACCTTGCCGTCTTGCGGAAGGCGGCGCTCTGAGACGTCGAGGTTGGCCATGATCTTGATGCGAGCCGCGACGGGCTGCTGAGATGCCTTGGGAATGCGCATGACGTCGGATAGCAGCCCGTCCTTGCGGTACCGGATCAGCAGGATCCGCTCCTTGGGCTCGACATGGACGTCAGACGCGCCATCTGCGATGGCACCTGAGAGCACGTCGTTGACCAGGCGGACGATGGGGGCCTCGACCTCCTGGCCGGCGAGATCCTCGATGTCCGAGGGCTCTTCCTGCACCTCGACTTCGGCTCCACGCCCGGCGACGGGCCGGCGCGGGGGCCGGCCACCGCGGGCGAAGCCATCGTACTCGTCGTCGGTGACAGGAACGGTGACCGCCCGCAGGCCCGTCGCGATGCGGAGATCGTCCAGGGCGTTCACGTCGTTGGGCCGCGGCGTGGCCACGACGAGGCGATCGCCGATGCGTGCCACCGGGATCAGCTTGTAACGCTCGGCCATCCCGCGTGGCACGAGATCGTCGAAGGCCGGGTCTGCTCCCTGGAGCCGGGCCTGGTTCCACAGCAGGGCGGCGTGCGTCTCGGCCAGCTGGCGTGCTGCCGGAGCCGGCAAGACGCCCTGCCGGACGAGAACCGCTGCCAGGGTCTGGCTGCCCTCGGCCGCGACCATGGCGGCATCGAGCTGCCCCTGGCTGATCGCCGCGAGCCCGAGCAAGATCTGGCCCTCGGCGAGGCGGAGCTGGTGCTGCTGGATATCCGGAGCGCTCTCGGGCCGGATCTGCTGGGCGTCGACCAGGAGCTTGGCCAGTGGCGCCTCGCCCTCGCCATCCAGCGCGGCGCTGACCTGCCGGGGCGACAGGCGGCCTGTCTTGACCAGAATCTGGCCGAGAATGCGGTTCTGCTCTGGGAAAGTCGGCATGCGGTCCTGCGGGCATGATACCCTCTGGCGAGGAGACTTCGCCGTTGCGCCGCTGCCGGCCGAGGAGAGCTTTCCCGGTCCCCACCGTGTAAACTCGAAGCCAAGGTTTTCAGGGTCTCGATATGCCCGCTTTCAAGCTTCATGCTCCTTTCGAGCCTGCCGGCGATCAGCCCGGGGCGATCGCCGCGCTGGAGCGCGGCTTCGTAGACGGCTTGCCGCGCCAGACTCTGCTGGGGGCGACGGGCACGGGCAAGACGCTCACCATGGCCGCCACGCTGGAGCGCATCCAACGCCCGGCACTCATCCTCGCGCACAACAAGACGCTGGCGGCGCAGCTCTGCAACGAGCTGCGCGAGTTCTTTCCCGAGAACGCCGTCGAGTACTTCATCAGCTACTACGACTACTACCAGCCCGAGGCCTACATCCCGTCGACGGACACCTACATCGAGAAGACCAGCGCGATCAACGACGAGATCGATCGCCTGCGCCACTCGGCGACGCGTAGCCTGCTGGAGCGGCGGGATACGGTGGTCGTGGCGTCGGTGTCTTGCATCTTCGGCCTGGGAGCTCCAGAGGACTACATGCGCGGGGCGGTGCGTCTGAACGTCGGCGAGGCGATCAGCCGCGAGCAGCTGCTGCGGGCGCTCGTGACGATCTACTACGAGCGCAACGAGATGGAGCTGGTGCGCGGGCGGTTCCGGGTACGCGGCGACACCGTGGAGCTGGTGCCGAGCTACGAGGAGCAGGTGGTGCGCATCGAGCTCTTCGGCGACGAGATCGACCGCATCCGCGTCATCGACCCCCTCACCGGCGAGGTCCTGCGCAACATCGAGCAGGTGACGATCTTTCCGGCCAAGCACTTCGTCACGCCCGAGGACGAGCTCGCCCGGGCCCTGCGCGACATCGACATCGAGCTCGAGCAGCGCCTGGCGCAGTTCCGCGCCGCGGGCAAGCTCGTGGAGGCCCAGCGGCTCGAGCAGCGCACCCGCTACGACATGGAGATGCTGCGCCAGGTCGGGATGTGCAACGGCATCGAGAACTACTCCCGCCACCTGGGCGGCCGGCATGCTGGCGATGCGCCAGCCACGCTGTTGTCGTACTTTCCCGATGATTTCGTCGTGTTCATCGACGAGAGCCACGTGACGATCCCGCAGCTCCAGGCCATGTACGAGGGCGATCGATCGCGCAAGCAGGTCCTGGTCGACTACGGCTTTCGGCTGCCCAGCGCCCTCGACAACCGCCCGCTCAAGGTCGGCGAGTTCTGGGAGCGGGTGAGCCAGGTTCTCTTCGTGTCGGCGACGCCCGGGGGCTACGAGCTCGAGCAGACCGGCGGCCATGTCGTCGAGCAGATCATCCGGCCCACCGGTCTGGTGGATCCGCGGATCGACGTCAGGCCCGTTACCGGTCAGGTCGACGACCTGATCGCCGAGCTGCGCAAGGTCGTCGAGCGGGGCGAGCGGGCGCTGGTGACGACGCTGACCAAGCGCATGGCCGAGGATCTGACGGACTACCTGCAGGAGGTCGGCCTCAAGGTCCGGTATCTGCACAGCGAGGTCAAGTCGCTGGATCGCATCGCCCTGATCCGGGATCTGCGCCTTGGCATCTTCGACGTGCTGGTCGGCGTCAACCTCCTGCGCGAGGGCCTGGATCTCCCGGAGGTCTCCCTGGTGGCCATCCTGGACGCCGACAAGGAGGGCTACCTGCGGGCCGAGCGGTCGCTGATCCAGACCATCGGGCGGGCGGCGCGTCACCTCGACGGCCACGTGCTGATGTATGCCGACAAGATGACCCGCTCGATGCAGCGGGCGATC
The DNA here is from genome assembly GCA_021781555.1 of bacterium. GTDB lineage: Bacteria > Cyanobacteriota > Sericytochromatia > S15B-MN24 > VGJW01 > JAJXWQ01. Next base: position 5,977 of record JAJXWQ010000065.1, on the reverse strand, counting down.
GACGAGACCAGTCGTCGCCGCGACAAGCAGCGGGCCCACAACGCCGAGCATGGCATCGTCCCGCAGCCGATCGTCAAGTCCTTCCGCAATGCCATCCTGGAGTCGCTGGGGGCCGCCGCTCCGGTCGCCGCAGCGGTGCCTGACCAGGATTTGCCGCGCCTCATCAAGGATCTCGAGGAGCAGATGCGCAAGGCCGCGGCCGTGCTCGAGTTCGAGACCGCCGCCGACCTCCGGGATCAGATCCGCGTCCTGCGCGACAAGCAAGAGGCCCTGCGCCGGGATGCTCAGGCACGCAAGGAGGCCGGGCTGACTGGCTGATGGCCATGCCAGCGGCAGTTTGAACGGTTCCCGTTTGACTCCTTCGGCCCGATCGCTTGCAGGCGAGGCGGCTCAGACAGCGTTGTCCGGTCGGCCTTGCGGGCGTTCGGCATCCTTGAAGGCCAGGCGGTAGAGCACCAGGTAGGCTGCTTGCAGGCCGGCGCCCAGGTAGAAGGGCAGCGAGAAGCGGCCGATGTCGAATAGCCAGCCGGAGAGGGCCGGCCCGGCGGCCTGCGGAAACTGGAAGGACACGGTGTTGAGGGAGGCCGCCAGGGCCCTGCGACCCTCGCGCACGAGGCCGATCGCCAGCGCTTGCCGGCTGCCCGCCGAGCCCCGGTTGAAACACGACCGCAGGAGGTAGACTGCGCTGGCCAGCGAGTAAGCCGGCATGAGCGGCAGGGCAACCAGGAGGAACAGGCCGACTCCGCGCATGGTCACCACGGAGTTGACGATGCCGATCCGGCGCGCCAGGATGCCTGCAAGCAGGGCGGCCAGAGCCGTCGCCAGGAAGGTCAGCGCCATCATCGGGGCGATCTGGGCCGGTCCCAGGCCGAACTTGAGGGCGAACCAGTACGGGATGAGGGGGCCGGTGAGGCCAATGGCAAGGCCGTTGAAAGCGTTCGTCGCCACGAGCTTGGCCAGCTGGCGGTTCTCTTCCCCGCGCACCTCTGCGTCGGATGGACGCTCTGGCCGGGGCTTGTAGACGTCAGCTGCCGGCGCGAGCGTCAACCACCCCGCCAGGCTCACCGTGGCCATCAGGGCGAAGAGCGGCCGAAAGGCCAGCGGCCCGGGCAATGCTTCCTGCCAGAATGCCGGGAGCATGGCCAGGGCCGAGCCGATGCCCATTCCCACGAAGCCGATCGCCGTGTTGAGGCTGTAAACCCAGCCCCTCTCGGCGGGATCGATCGTGTCGGCCAGCCAGGCTTGCTCGGCCGGCGAGAAGGGCCCGGCAGCGCCGTTGGCTCCCCTTCCAAATCCGGCGACCACGGCCACGATCGCCAGAACCGCCGGCTGCGCGGTCAAGACGGCGATCAGCGCGCAGGCGACGATCGAGAGCTGGTACGCCTGCACCAGGGGCTTGCGACGCATCCGGTCGCCGATGAAGCCGACCACGAGTGCGAGGCTGGCTCCGAAGAGCCCACCTCCCGCAAGCACGCCCCCGATCGCTACGCCGCTCCAGCCCAGCGTGTGGAGGTAAAGGGAGAAGTCGACCGCCAGGGCTCCCTGCCCGACGCTACGGAAGAAGCGCGACCCGAGGAGTCGGCGTGTTACCGGTGAAACCCTGTGCATGCAACCTTCCCATGGTAGGCCACGGCCCGGGGACCAGCAACCCGCATTCCCGGGGCCATCGGGTCGATGGTTCGGCAAGCAGGGCAAAGGCCCCGACCGTCAGGTCGGGGCCTTTGCGCGAAGGAGTCGAGGATCGTTCTAGAAGAGGTAGTCCAGACCCACCTGGGCCTCGACGACGGTCTGCCGGACGATGTTGTTGGTCGCTCCCTGGGCGCCGGCCTGCGCGGTCTCGCCGGGCTCCTGGGGGATGACCAGGTAGCTGCCGACCCCGTTGCCTTCCTCGGCGACCGGGGCGTTGAGGTACACCGGAATGTCGAGGGTCAGGCGGGTGTTGTGGTTGAGCTGCCAGTTGATGGCCGGAGTGATCTCGGACATCGGGCCGTTGGTGCCGAAGATCGTGTTGCCGATCGTCGGCTGGCCCTTGACCGTGATGGTCGGGGCCATGTTCTGGTCGGGGAAGAGGACGCCGTACCGGAGGGCGACCTCGAAGGGGTTGAAGTAGTACCCGACCTGGGCCGTTCCGCCGTTGAGGTGGATCTCCTGACCCATCACGTCGCTGTACTGGCCCCAGTCGTACTCGGCCTGGGCATCAAGACCCGTCGCGGACGAGAAGGGCATGTGCAGGGCGTAGTCGCCCCCCGCCATGGCCATCTGGCCCTGGTTCTGGTCTTCGCCAGCGTAGTTGGTGGGGACGCCAGCGCTGCCCGCGGCGCGGCTGACGTACGGATTGAAGTTGCTGTCGATGAGCAGCGGCTTCTGGAAGATGTACGGGCCGCTGTTGTTGCCCCAGACGTTGAACGCGGTCGAATGGCCGATCGTGGTGTCCTTGACGAACAGCCCGTTAAGGTAGAAGCCCTGCCGGGTCGTCTTGGACTGGACGTGCTCCTTGAGCTCGTAAGGATCGCCGCCCTCGTTGCCCACGCCGAGGCGCAGGGTGATGATGGGCGTTCCGAACAGCTGCGGCAGGTAGCGCGTGGGAACGTCGCGGCCGCCAGGGCCCTGGATGCCCAGGATGAAGCTAGCGGGGCCACCCGTGTACTCGAGAGCGCCACCCAGGGCTCGACCGGTCTGGAACCCCATGAACTCCGAGACCTGGTCGTTGAACAGGCGTGCATCCGAGCTCGTCAACTGCTCGCGGCCGTAAGGAACCTTGAATTGACCGACGCGGATGCGCATGCCAGCGAGGAACGGCACATCGACGCCGGCGTCGAGGAGGCCAAGCTGAGCGTTGGCGGTGCCAGGGGCATTGGGGCCCAGTTCGAACCGGGTGAAGTAGTCGGTGTCGCCGGTATTGCCGGTGACGGCGAGCCGGGCCCGATTCAGGTACATGTAGAGCCGGTTATCGCTCCGCATCTTGTCCTGGAGATTCTGGAAGGTGAATGTGCCCTGAAGGCTCGTGTCCAGGTTCACGGTGGTATTGCCGGTCTTCACCACCTGAACCGCGTAGCTGGGGGCCGCCAGGCCAAGAATGAGGAGCGAGGCGGCCAGTGGGGGTGCGATGAGGCGAATTCTGTGCATTTCATTCCCGCCCTGTTGCGGCTAGGGCGCTCCTTTATACAATAGTATCATCAAGCATAAGCCACGGAGCGGCGGTCCGTCGTATCTACTCATCTTCCAGGATTCGAAGGCGGGGGTGGCCGAGTGCCGGGTCGCCTCGAAGGCGTTGCCAGGGTGACGAGCGCCTTGATTGCTGACCGGAGCGACTTCGTTCGGTGGAAAACACGTTCAACGGCTCGAAGGATTCCTTAGAGTGCTCCCGGTTTGAATGGATCGAGCCCGATGAGTCAAACGGGGCCCGGTTGCGCAGCGAATCGACCGCGCAGAGGGACCCGTTCAAACTGAAAAAGGTCTAGCGCGCCACGCCCCCAGCCGAGAGCCCGAGATCCTGCCACAAGCCACCCGAAAGTCCGAAGCGGTAGTTCAAGAGTGGTTATGAAGTTTGATTGCTGACCCTCGCCACGGTGCGGGCACAAAAAACGCGTTCGAGGCATCGGCCACAAGGCCGGCAGAGTGCGCATCGGCAGGTTCGGACGGCGCTGGTGGCAGCGTGCGGTGTCGGCGGGGTGTGGCCCTGCTCACCTTGCGCTCCTGGAGGTCGCCCGGCTAGCGTCGGCCCGGAGGGTGGTAACGTGTTAGGGTGATCCCGGCTTGAATGGATCGGGCCCGAGGAGTCAAACGGGACCCGCTCACACTGCAAAAGGTATAGCGTGGCCGATCCGTACCAGATCCTGTCGACCCTCGCCCGGCATGAGGAGCGCACCACTTTCGTGGCGGTCGACACGCTGACCGGTCGCCGCGTCATCCTCGAGGAATTTCTCTACGACCTGACCCGAGAGCCAGCGGATCTCGACCGGGGGCGGCGTGAGCTGTTGCGCGAGGCCAGGTTCGCGATGGATCTTGACCACCCGGGCGTGGTGCGGGTGGAGCGGGTGATCCCCGAGGAGGACCGCCTCCGGGTCGTCCTCGAGTACCTGGAGGGCTGCCAATCGCTCCGCGAGCGGCTGGTACAGGGTTTGCCCGGCCAGGACGAGGCCCTGTCCATTGCCATCCAGATCGCCGGGGCGCTGGCATATGCGCACGGCAAGGGCATCGTTCATCGTGATGTTCGGCCCGAGAACATCCTGCTGGCAGGCAATGTCGCCAAGATCTCGAATTTCGGCCTGGCCCGCAAGGCCGAGCGGGGGCGCCCGACCTCGGACCTGCGCGAGCTGGCCGCGGATCATCCGCATGCCGCGCCCGAGCTTCGGCGAGACGAGAGGCCACAACGGGCAGACGCCCGCGTGGATGTGTACTCCCTCGGCGCGGTCCTCTACGAGATGCTGACGGGCCAGCTGCCCCGCCAGGAGGACGACTTGACCTGGGAACCGCCGAGCGAGTTTGTCCGCGGCGTTCCAGCGGCTCTGGACGATACTCTTCGGCGGGCGCTGCGGATCGACCCGGTGCTGCGCCTGTCCACGATGAACGCCTTTCGCGAGCGGCTCCTGCAGGCCCGGGATCGCCTCCCCGAACATTCCGATTCTCCCGGCCTGCGTTACGGTGCGCGTCGTCTGGCCAAGCGCACGCCGAACAGCCTGATCTATCAGGCGATCGACGCCAAGCTGCAGCGTCCGGTCGCGCTGAAGCGCGTGCTCGTCGATCCCGCCCTGACGCCGGATGCCCGCATGCGCGAGCTCGAGGCCGTGCTGCGCGAGGCCGCGGCCGCGTCACGCCTGGTTCATCCGGCGATCGTGCGCATCCTGGACCACTTCGTCGAGGACGACGATGCCTTCATCGTCATGGAATGGCTCGAGGGCCAGAGCTTGCGAGAGGTTCTCGAAGGCCAGGGTGGGACTCTTGGCGTCGCGCAGGCGCTGGATCTGGCCGCCGCGGTCGCCGGGGCCCTTGCCTTCGCCCACCAACGCGGCGTCGTCCACCGCGGCCTCAAGCCCGAGGACGTCGTGGTTCACCAGGGCCGGGTCACGGTCCTCGATTTCGGTACGGCCGCCGTGCCGACGATCGACCCGACGAGCGAGCGGGGGGATGGGGCGGCCCGCGGGGAGGTCGCGGCCGGGGCACGGACCCTGGTTGCCGCGGCCCGCTATGTCGCGCCGGAGGTCCTGAAGAAGGAGGCGTTTGACGGCCGTGCCGATGTCTTCTCCCTCGGGGTCATTCTCTACGAGCTGCTGACCGGGAGCGTTCCCTATCCTGCCGAGGTCATCCGCGGCGCCTACTCTGCTCCGGTCGTGGCAGGCGGCGTGACCGCGGCGTCGGCGATCAACCTCGAGGTGTCGGCGGCTCTTTCGTCTGCGCTGTCGCGGGCCGTGGCCGTCGACCCGGCCCGCAGGTTCGAGTCCCTGGAGGCTTTCGTCGCGGCCCTGGATGCAGCCCGAGGCGGATCCCGGAGGCGGCGGGGGGCCCGGAAGCTTGCCGCCTGGGCCCTGGGAGCGCTGGCGATCGCGGGAGTCGGGATCGCCTCCGCCTGGTGGCTCTTGCCACCGGGTGCGGGGCGCCCGAGCGGCTCGCCCGAGCTGGCGACGCCCATCGCCAGTTCTGACCTCGCACCGCAGGCTGCCTTGCCTGCCGCCAGCGGGATCGCCACGGACTCGGGAGACGTGCCCGTCGCCGCCGGGCAGGCCACGCTCTTGCCGGCCCAGGTCCCGACCCCTGGAGCCCTGACACCGCCCCCCGCGGGCCTCCCTGCGGCCGAGTCGGAGGCCTTGCCGACCAGCCGCGCGACCGTCGAGGGCAGCGCCAGCCCGTCGGGTGTCGCCGGCGGAACGATCGGAACTGCAGGCGCTGCCCCGTCCGGGAAAATCTCCTGGGCCTCGAGCCCCCAGTCGATCGACGGCGTCACGGTCGAGATCGTCGGGGTGGATCCCGAGACGCGCAC
>JAJXWQ010000154.1 GCA_021781555.1 bacterium | reverse complement strand
GCGGTACGGTGCCGAGATCGTCGAGCACCTGGCCGAGGCAGCGACCGGCTGCGAAACGGGCTCGACCCTGGTGCTCAACGACTTCCAGGCGCTGCACGCCGATCCGCTCACCCTGGAGCTTGTGGACCGCTTCATCCGGGCCCTGCCCGGGGGCTTTGCGGTGGTCGTCGCCTCCCGAGAACCCCCGGCTCTTGCCGACTTGCCGCGCTGGAGCCTCGAGGGCGAGGTCCTCGAGCTGGGAGCCACCTCGCTGGCCTTCTCGGTGCAGGAGATCGCCGTGCTCTTCGAACGGTTGCAAGGCCAGGAACTTCCCGCCGGGGCAGCCGCCGGCCTTCACGCCGCCACCGGGGGGTGGCCGATGGCCGTGCAGCTGGCCTGCCGGCTCGGGGCGCCCGATCTGGCCGCTGTGGGGGGGCGGCCGCGCCGCGACCTCTTCGATTACCTCGCCCGGGAGGTTCTTGCCCGCGTGCCGATCGCCGGGCGTGACTTGCTGCTGGCGATCGCCCCGCTCGACACCGTCGACGCGAACCTGGCAGGCACGCTGCTGGCCGATTCCCGCTGGTCGCGGCCCGATGCCGGCGGCCCGCTCGCCCCGGGCGAGGTCGCCAAGGCCCTGGCTGACCTGGCCGACACCGGGCTGCTGGCACGGGTCGATGCCGAGGGGCGATTTGCCCCCAATCCGATCTTTCGCGACTTTCTTCTCACCGAGTTACAGGCAGCTGGAAACCTGGCCGAGGCCCGCAGGGCGTCGGCTCGGGCCCTGGCCGGCACGGGGCACCCCGAGGACGCCCTCGCCCTCTGGCTGGCCGCCGGCGACCACGGGCAGGCCGCCGCGATGCTCGCCGGCATCGCCCCGGGCCTGATCGCAGCCGGCCGGATCGGCACCTTGCTCGGCTGGGCCGACCGCCTGCCGCAGGCCGAAGTGGCGTCGCGGGTGCATCTCTGCCTGGCGCTGGGGGACGCCTGCCGGCTCGGCAGCCGCTTCGATCGGGCGATCGAGTTCCTCAAGATGGCCACCGCAGCGGCCCTCGATCCGGCCGAACGGGGCTGCGCCCTGGCAGCTCAGGCCCGGGTTTACCTGGATACCGTCCAGCCCACCCGGGCCATCCGCCTGCTCGACGAGGCCCTCGCGACGCTTCCGCCGGGCTCCGATCGCGACGATGCGTTGCTCCTGCTGGCCGAGAACAAGATCAACATGGGCGCCGTCAAGGCGGCCGAGGCGCTGCTGCAAGAGGCTGCCGAGGGCGATCCCCGCGTGCGGCTCAACCGAGCGCGGCTGCTCTTGCGCACCGGCCGCTTGCAGCAGGTGCGGGCCCTGCTCGACCCCGCACGGAGCGCGGCGCCAACCGCCGACACGGGCTGCAGCGAGTCTTTGCAGGCAGCTCCGCAACCGGCCGACGCCGGGCCCCTCGAGCCGACCCAGGCCCACCGCGAGGCGGACCTGGTGCTGGCCCTGGTCGAGGCGCTGCTGGGCGATGCCGACCGCTCGCTGGCCCTGGCCAGCGGCGCCCTCGATCGCGCCCACCGACAGGGCGCTCCGTACACCGAAGCGGCGGCCCTGATGCGGCGCGGCCACGCCAAGCTGGTCCTGGGCGACGCGGCGGGGGCGGGGGCGGACTACGACGCAGCGGTGGAACTCGCCAACCGCGTCGGCATCGCCCGGCTCGGCGTCGAGGCCCGAATGGGCCAGCTGATGGCCCGCGCCAGGCTGGGGCGACCCTTCGAGGCCGGGGAGGCTGAGCTCGCGGTCGATACGGCAAGGTTCGCCGGGGACCCCTGGATGGCCGCGTTCGCTTGCGCCGGCATCGGCCACGCCCTGGCGCGCTGCGGCGATCCGCAGGCCAGCCGCTGGCTCGATCAGGCCGCCGCGGACTTCGAGCGCACCGGCGACGGCTTCGGGCTGGCCGTGGCGATCCTGGGCAAGGCGGTGCTGGATCGCGAGCGGGGCGATCTGGCCTCGCTGCGGGTGAACCTGCAGACCGTCGAGGCCCAGCTCAAACGCAGCGGCAGCGATTTCTTGCTCGCGCGCCCGACCCTGCTCGGATTTGCCAGCCATGCCGCCAGGGCCCACTTCTTCGCTTTCCTGAGCACGGGCGAGGCAGCGACGCCGGCCGCACCGCGGACCGTGCCGGCCGGGCGCCTCCGGATCCGCACGATGGGCGGGTTCCGGATCGAAGGTACGGGCCCGGCATCGTGGCGGCGCTGCAACGCCAGGGAGTTGCTGCACCTGTTCATCACCCGGCGCGGGGAGTGGCTCCCGAAGGTACAGATCATCGACACCCTGTGGCCCGAACTTGGCCCCGAGATTGCCGACGGCACCTTCCGCGTCGCGCTCAACGCCCTCAACAAGGTGCTCGAACCCGATCGCCCCTCGGGCCAGAATCCACGCTACATCGTCAAGCAGGGCGGAACCTACCGGATCGACGAGGCCTCGGTGTGGATCGACGTCGCCGAGGCCGAGCGCCTGCTCGACTCCGCTCGCTCCGCCGATCTGGCGACCGCGGTCAACCTCTACCGCAAGGGTCTCGAGCTCATGCCCGGCCCCTTCCTCGCCGAGTTCCCCGGGCACGGGAGCTGGTGCGACCGCGAGCGCGAGCGTCTCGAGGCGCGGTTCACGGACGCCGCGCTGCGCCTGGTGCGCCTGCTGCTGGCGGCCGGCCAGGCGGAGGAGGCGGTCGGATGGGCCGAACGCCTGGTCGCCCGGGATCCCTGCGCCGAGGAGGGTTACCGGCAGCTCATGGAGGCGCGCCTTGCCCTGGGGGATCGAAGCCAGGCGCTCAAGGCCTACGATCGCTGCGCCGCCGCTCTCGAGGCGGAGCTTGGCGTCGAGCCGATGCCGGAGACGCGGGCGCTCAAGGACCGGATCCTGGCGGCCACGCCCCCGGTTACGAAGGGGTAACGGCGTCCCCTTAGGCTATCTTGGCAGGTCTCGAAGTAGACTACAGCAGCAAGAAGGAGATATTTGACCCATGACCGGCGGACGGGTTTCGGGCAAGGTGGCCATCGTCAGTGGCGCGGCCAGGGGCATCGGGGAGGCCACGGCCACCCTGCTCGCCCAAGAGGGAGCGCGGGTGGCGATCTGGGACCGGGATCGCGCCGGGGCCGAGGCCCTGGCCAGCCGCCTGCAGGCCGGCGGGCACGAGGCGATCGGAGACGGCGTCGACGTCACGGATCGCCAGAGCCTCGAGCAGGCCGCGCAGCGCGTGGTCGCTGAATTCGGTGGGATCGACGCCCTGATCAACAACGCCGGGATCACGGTCGACCGCTCCTTGATGAAGATGACCGAGGAGGACTTCGACAAGGTCATCGCGGTCAACCTCAAGGGCGTCTTCAACTGCACGCAGGCCGTGGTGCCTCACCTCGTGGCCCGCGGCGGCGGCGCCATCGCCAACGCATCCAGCATCGTGGCCCTCTATGGCAACTTCGGGCAGACGAACTACGTGGCCTCCAAGGCGGGAGTCATCGGCATGACCCGCACCTGGGCCCGCGAGCTCGGCCGCAAGGCCATTCGGGTCAACGCCGTCGCCCCGGGCTTCATCGCAACCGACATGACCGCCGCGATGCCCGAGGAGGTGCTGGCCGGCATGCGGGACAAGACGCCGCTGGGACGCCTCGGTGCCGCCGCGGACATCGCCAAGGCGTACCTCTTCTTGATCTCGGACGACGCCTCGTTCATCACAGGCCACGTGCTGTCGGTCGACGGCGGCCTGGTGATTTGACCGGACGGGAACCGAGATCGTTTCCGGTTGCGCCAGGGACTACTGGCGCTCGCCGAGCCAGGCGACCAGATCGTCCCAGTACTGCGGCGTCGACGCGCCGGTGGCGTCCTTGCCGAGCGCGATGCCAAGGTGCGAGGTAGGATACTCGATCGCCGTGCAATCGTCCGAGCCGACCCGCTCCGCCAGGGCCGCGCAGGATGCACTCGGGGCGATGTGGTCGTGCTGGGCCGACATGACGAGGACCGAAGACCGGATATCCGCGAGGCGAGCCGGCCGATCGCCCAGCGGCCAGACTCCATCCTGCATCAGCACGTTCTGCTGATAGCCGAGCGAGATGAGTTCGCGGAACACCTGGCCGGGGAACGGAGTGTTCTCGGTGCCCCAGATGTCGAGCGCGAGAAAGCTCTCGAGGAAGCGGCTGTCGGTATGGCGATCGTACAGGGTGCGCATCTTGGTGAGGTAGGCACCGGGCAGCAGCCACGGGAAGCTACTGGAGAAGAAGGCTGCGGGCATGTTGCCGTAGGTATCCACGATCTTGTCGATGTCGAAGTGCTCCTTGCGGGCCCACCAGCTCAGTAGCCCGTGGTCGACGAAGTTGGCCGGGGAGACCACCCGCACCAGGTTGCG
>JAJXWQ010000064.1 GCA_021781555.1 bacterium | reverse complement strand
CGACGGCGCGGGCCGTCTCGACGACGGCGGCGTAGGTGGTCTCGTCCACCTGCCGCGGCCGGGCGGGCCGCAGGTGGGGCGGGACGACGAGCTGGCGGATGCCGAGATCCTCGAGAGCCGCGAGTACGCGCCCTTGCGTGGGGCGCCCGGCGTCCCGGCCGAGTGTCGCTGCCCGCGCCCGCGTCAGCTCGGCCAGCCGGGCGATGGGGTCGGTGGCCGGGGCGTCCAGCAGGGCCAGGGCATGCTCGAAGACGTCGCCCTGGCTTCCTGGCTCCGGGCCGGAGGGTGGAGCGGCGGCCAGCGGCAGGCCCATGGCGCGGGCCGAGGCGAGGAACCCGGTCCCGTCGCCGGGTTTGGCGATCATGGCGTTGGACGCGCACAGGATCGCGCAGGTTCGGGCGGGATGGTCGCGCAGGTACTGCCGCACCTCGGACAGCACGGCGATGATCTCGGGGTCCTTGCCCGGGTGCACGGACCAGCTAAGCTCGGCCGAGTCGGGGTTGCGCGGTCCGACGGTGGCCGGCAGGATCGGCGTTCCACCCAGCGCCTGGCGGATCTCGAGGTCGGGATGCCGGGCGGTCAGGGCGACCAGCGAGTTGGCGAGCGCCAGGATCTCGGGCGCGCTGCGGCTGCTCTCCGACATGTCGACCGTGGGCACGCTCTGGCAGAACTCCCGGAAGTACCTCGGATCGTTCGAGGTGAAGCTCGCCAGGATCGCCTGGTTGGGATCGCCGACCCGGACCAGGTTGCCGTGCCGGGCCGAGAGGATCTCGAGCAACCGGTTCTGCAGCGGGGTGGAGTCCTGGGCCTCGTCCTCGAGCACGAACCGGATGCGATCCTGGTAGGCGGCCAGGGCATCGGGCCGCTCCTCGAACATCCGCACCGTCCGGCCGATCATGTCGTCGAAGTCGAGCAGGCGGCGCTGCGCCAGGTGATCCTCGTAGTGGCGGGCGACGAAGCCGATCTCGGGAGCGGCGGCGATCTCGAGCTCCCGCGGGTCGCAGCTGGCCTGCTTGGCGGTCCGGATGGCGTCGAGGGCCGCCTCGACCGCGCCGCGGACGACATCGGCGCGGGGCCGGGTCCGCAGTTCGCGCTCGAGGGCCGGCGCGTGCTGGCCGCTCGCCAGGAACGCCTCGACGCCCGCCTGTGCGACGGTCCGGCGGGCCGACTCGGCGATGACCGACAAAGCTCCGCCCTCGTCGCCGTAGCGGCTCAGCTCCTGGCGCAGCACGCCCTGGCAGAACGCGTGGATGGTGCTGGCGCGCAGCCCCCGGGCGCTCTTGTGCCGGCGGGCGAGTTCGGCGGCCGCCCGCTGCTTGAGGGTGAGGGCGGCCGAGCGCATGTAGGTAAGGACCAGGATCTCTTCGGGAGACACCGCCAGGTCCCCGATGAGCCGCACGATGAGCTGGGTCAAGATGAAGGTCTTGCCCGATCCCGGCGCGGCGGCGATGGCCAGGCGGCCGCCCGTGTAGGACAGCGCCCGCTCCTGGGCCGGGCGTAGCCCGGGTGCGGGGGCCGCAGGTGCGGGCAGGTTCACGGGGCGACACCCACCGCGGCAGTCTCCGCCGACATCCGATCGCCGAGGAGCTCGGCCAGCGCTCCGGCCTGCTCCCTTCCGGTCGCGTCGACCAGGGCGGCGTAGGTCCGGATCTGCCGCGTGGCCCGGGCGCAGCAGGCCAGGAGCGTCCGGCCGAGCTTGGCATCCTGGTCGCGCTCATCCTCCGAGAGCAGATAAGGCCCGGCCGGGCGATCGCGCCGGAGGGCCATGGGATTGGTGAGCTCCCGGGCGTCGGATTTGCGCCACGAGAGGGCGCGGGTGTCGAGCCAGAACTGCACCGCGACCGGATCGCCCTGCTGGGCGAACCAGCTTGCGGTGGCCAGCACCACCGCATCTTGGTGCGGCTGACCACCGAAGTAGGGGCGGTCGGCGATCGCCCCCGAGGCGAGAAACCCGGCGAAGTCGGCCAGGCGCTCGGCCAGCGTGCCGCCGGTGCCAAGCCGCTCCACGACGGCATCGAAGCGCTCCGCGGTGGCGCACAGCTGCGCCATGTGCCCGAGCTCCCGCTGCCCGGCTTCGGACAGGCCGGCCGGCGCCGCGCCTGGAGCCGCCGGGTGGCGCTTGCGATCGCGGGCCACCAGGCAGGGTCCGAGAACGGCGGCGAAGGCGCCGCCCAGCAGGGCCGCCAGGGTGAGTGGAGGCTCGAGGCGCGCCTCGTGCACCCAGCCGGGCAGACCCTCTGCGGCCAGGGGAGCGAGGTTCGCGAGGTCGCGGGCGACCAGCTCCGTCAGGCCGGCAAGATCGAGGCTCGGTTCGGTCGCCAGGCGGTCGGCGATCGGTGCCAGGGCAAAGGCGTCCGCAGCGGTGAGCCGCTCGAGGAGTCCGAGCCATTCGTGTCGAGCCGGCGTGCCGAGCCGGCGGCGATCGGCGAGGTCGGATGCGGCCCGATCCGGGTCCGCTGGCCCGACGCCCAGCCTGGCCAGGGTCAACAGGGCCGCCGCCGGCGGATGGTCCAGCAGCCGGTGGCTCCCGGCGCGTACGACGAGCTCGTAGCCGAGACCGGCGAGCTTCGAGCGCAGCCAGAAGATCAGCAGCGGATCGAGTGCTGGCGCCACGATCGCCACGTCGGCCGGGGGCGTGTCGCGCAAGGTCAGGGCCAGATCGTCGACGACGGCGGCCAGCATCTCGAGGTAGCCAGAGGTCTCGCGAACGACCAGCTGCTCTCCGGGCGGGAACTGCGGATCGTCACCGGTCCCGGCCGGCGGCCGGGGCGCCAGGGCCTGGCGAAGCGAGTGGCCCAGCGAGGCCAGGGAGGGCGTTCGGGCCGGCACCGCGACGCGGACGGCCTCGGGCCAGCGGGCCCGGGCTCCGGCCGCATCGGCTCCGACGTAAGCGCGCTGCGAACCGTCCTCGCGAACCCCCAGGACAGCCTCCGCGCAGCTCTCGGCGACGACCGCGTAGGCCTGCGCCGCGACGGGCGTGGCCTCGTCGAGCGCCTCGACCAGCAGCACCCGGGTGGTGGCCTGCTGGTGCGCGCGGTAGAGCGGATCCTCGAGGAGCACCGTGGTGAACAGCTCCCACGCGAGCGCCTGATCCAGGATCCGGTGCCGCAGGAGCGCCTCGCGATAGAGCTCGATGCACGGCGCCACGCCATCGAGCGCCGGCAGATCGACGGGCCGGGCCGCCGCCCGGAGCCGCTCGATCGCCTCGGCCGGGGAGAGCTGGTTCTCGACGCCGCGGGCCAGCGTATCCAGGAGGTGGATGTAGCGCAACGCCTCGGGAGTGCGGCTGCCCGCGAAGGCGCCGCTCCGGGCCCGGTAAGGCGCCGTGATGCGCTCCATCAGGTACTGAGCCAGGTCGATCTGCACGAACACGGGCAGATCGACCCGCTTTCCAGCTGGCGGCGGGGGCAGGTCGGAGCGCTCCTCGACCCGCGGCCACCACAGCTCGAGCTCCCGCTTGATCCAGGAATACGGCGTCATGATGCGGTCTTCTTGCCGCGCCCGCCAGGACCCGGCCAGGCGGGCCAGCCACCGGTCGCGGGAGCGCGAGTCGACCAGCGCCAGGATGCTGGCGCCGGAGTTCCCGTCGTCCAGCGCCTGGCAGTAGCGCTCGAACAGGGCCTCCGAACAATCGGAGGCCAGGCCTTCGAGGATCCAGACGCCCAAGACCACGTCCTTTGCTGTTTGGTGCCCTTCTCATGCTACACGAGCGGATGGCCGCCGGGTTCCGCTGCCCCGCGCAACCCGGCCCGAGCCTGTGCCGGCGTGAGCGCCCCCTTTAACCTGAACATCAGATTTATTTACTCCAACGTTCAGAAAGTTCGGGGGTAGCGCAGCCTAAAAGCAGCTTCGTGAGGGTTGAGCGAGAGGTCGCTCGAAGAGAGTGGCGACCCCGCTTGAGAGAGAGAGAGAAGGAGAGAGGGATATGTCGATCAATGCTGTAATCGATCGGGGTCTGACGCGTGACGCTGGTCGCCTTGGCGCAGACTTCGGCAAGCTCGGAATCGATTCCGCCAAGAGCGCAGAGCGCCTTGCGGGCCAGGCCGGCAAGGTCGTCGCCGATGCCGGTAAGACCGCCGTCAAGAGCGCCGAGGTGATGGGCCGCGATGCCATCCGGGTCGGCGAGGATGCCGGCCGGGCCCTCGGCCAGCAGGTCAAGGCCGCTGACAAGTTCGCCGGCAAGATCGGCAGCCGCACGGCCCGCAACGTCGGCCGCTTCGTCGAAGACGAGGGCAAGGCCGTCAAGGCTTTCGGCGGGGCGATGGTCCGCCACGGCCGTGATGCCGTCGAGTTCGCCGGCAAGGAGGTCCGCGTGGTTGCCCGTGGCGCCGAGCGGATTGCCAAGGACGGCGTCAAGGTCGCCGAGGATGCCGGCAAGACCGTCGTCCGGGCTGCCGAGGATGGCGTGAAGGTCGTCAGCGATGGGATCCAGGCCGTCGGCCATCAGGCCTACGAGCTGGGCAAGAATGCCGTCCGCCTCGCCCGCAATGGCGTGAAGGAAGCCCGGCTGGGCATGGCCAAGGGTCTCCGCAGCGTCGCCCACGAAATTCACCCCTGATCCGGATTCCACCCGGAACAAGGTCCATCTGGAGCCCGCCCCGGAAGGGGCGGGCTCTTTTCGACCATGCGAACCTTAACCAGAGCTTGTCCCAGAGAACAGAAAGATCGCCGTGGCCGCCTCGACAAGATGGAAGGATTGACGGGCCGCGAGGGCCCGGTCCCCCCGGGGGGGACGGCGGAGGAGAATTCGGAAGATGGCTACGATGGCGGTTGCGGGGAACTCCGGTGTGAAGCGCGCCGTGGGTGCGCTGCCCACGTTCGCCCAGACGGGTGCCAGCAAGCCGGCCAGCAAGCCGAGCGCCGACACCTTCGTCCGCACCGCGTCCGCCGCAGCCAAGGGCCCGACCACCGAGGCCGGCAAGATCGCCGAGACCGCCTATGCGGGCGCCCTGGGCGTCGGCGCTGGCGCTGGCGGCTTCTTCCTCGGCAAGTCGATGATGTCGATGGTCGAACAGATGGGCCCGCTCTCGCTCGAGAACCTCGGCAAGCAGTTCGGCGTGGCCGGCGTGGGCGTCGGCATCCCGTTCGCCCTCGTTCAGGATTCTTTCGGTTACAAGGATGGCCAGATCTCGGCCCCGCGCTACTGGGGCAACGTGGCGTCCGACGCTCTGGGCTGGGGCGCCTGGGGCGCGGGTGCCCTCCTGGTCGGCGGAGCACTGGGTGGAGTCGGCTTCCTTCCCGTCGCAGCCGGCCTCCTGGCTGGCGGAGTGCTCAACTCGATCTCGGATCACACGATCGGCCGCTGGGTCTCCAACACCATCGCCGAGCACCTGCCGGCCAAGGCGGCCAAGGCGGGGGCCGACGCGGTGGTCAAGTACATCACCAACCCGATCCAGAAGTACGTGCTGAATCCCATCAAGCGGCACCTGGGCGTATTCCTGGCGACGGGTGGCGCGGCAGCCCTCTACTTCGGCATCGAGGGCGACGGCAAGATGGCACTCAAGGGCCTCGGGGCCATGGGCGCGACGATGCCTGGCCAGATGCTCACCGACAACGTCCTCGGCAAGGTGGCGCCGCTGACCGCGGTCAAGGGGGTCGACCTCGCGCCGGGCAAGGGCCAGGCCTACCAAACCGCCGACGGCACGATTGTCACCAAGGCCAGCACCGGAGCCAGCCAGAGCAAGAACTGATCCCGGGCTTCGGGCCGACAGGCGGGCCCCGACCCGATCTGGTGAGAGGGCGGGCGAGCCGGGTACCTTACCCTGGTGTTCCCCTTGCCGTTCCGGAGCTAAGGCGCACCCGTGCGATATGGCATCTCGCATCCCCAGGTGCACGGTGAGCCCTGGCTGATCACCTACAGCGACATGGTCACGCTGCTGATGTCGCTGTTCATCGTGATCGTGTCCGTGTCGAAGATCGACCAGACCAAGGCCGAGGAGATCACCCAGCAGTTCCACGAGGCCGCGGGCTCCCGCACCAAGGTCGCCATGCCCTTCCACCAGATCAAGGCCCGGCTCGACCAGGTCATCGCCAAGGCCCACCTGCAAAAGCAGGTCCATGCCAAGCTCACCCCGGGCGGCGTCGACGTCGATTTCTCGAGCTCGGTCTTCTTCGACAACGGCCAGGCCCGGATCAAGCCAGGAGCCCTGCCGCTGCTCACCAGCGTGGCCTCGGCCCTGGCTTCGATCTCCCGCACCAACGTCGTGATCGACGTCGAGGGCCACACCGACAACCAGCCGATCCACACCGCGCAGTTCCCGTCCAACTGGGAGCTCTCGACCGCCCGGGCGACCGAGGTCGTGCGCTATCTCATCGGCAAGGGCGTGGACGAGCACAGCCTCCAGGCGATCGGCCTCGCCGACACCCACCCCTTGATCGATCCGCGCACCCACCACCCCTTCAGCCCTTCCGATCCGCGCAACCGACGGGTCGTCGTACGCCTCATTCGCGAAGGGGCCTGAATCCATGCACTCGCCCACCGCACCGGTCGCTCGAGCGTAGCGAGGGAGGTCTCCATGACGCTGTTCGGCTTCATCCTCGGCTTCGTGATCTTCGTCGGGGCGATCATGCACGAGACCCGGAGTCCGGCCCTGTTCTTCAATCCGCACGGCGTGCTGATCGTCTTCGGTGGCTCGCTGGCAGCGGCCTTCGCGGGATTCCATTTCCGCGAGCTCGTCCGGGCCGTCCGGTCGCTGAAGTTCATCTTCAAGAGGGTGAGCGAGAACCCCGGCAAGTACATCGAGCTCTTCTCCGACCTCGCCCAGAAGGCCCACCGCGGCGGCTTGTCGGCGATCGAGGACGACGTCAATCGGCTTCCCTCGGGATTCGCCAAGGGTGGCCTCGATCTGCTCATCAGCGGGTTTGGCCGGGACGAGATCGAAGACATCCTCGACACGCAGATCGAGGCGATGGTCCTGACGGATCAGAGCGACTCGAACCTCTTCCGCACCATGGCGACCCTGGCACCGGGATTCGGGCTGGTCGGGACGCTCATCGGGCTGATCATCATGCTGACCCGCCTGCAAGACATCTCCAAGGTGGCCCCCTCGATGGCCACGGCCATGACCGCGACCTTCTACGGCGTCATCCTGGCCAACCTCTTCTTCCTGCCGCTGTCGGTCAAGATCTCGCGGCGGCTGGAGAACAAGACCTGGCTTCACCAGATGATCAAGAGCGGCGTGCTGATGCTCTACGACAAGCGCCATCCGCTCTTCGTTCAGGAGAAGCTGACGGCCTTCGTGCCCGGATCGCAGGCTGGCAGGGCGGGCAAGAAGGGCAAGGATTCCGGGACGCAGAGCCTGACCGCCAAGGTTTGAGCCAAAAAAGGGACTGCCGTTGCTTCAGATCAAGCTGGCCGATTCGGCCGGAGAGCTGGAAGCCGTCCAGCGCTTTCGCTACACGGTTTACGTCGACGAGATGGGCAAGCCGATGGCGGAGGCGGACCACGAGCGCAAGATGGTCGTCGACGCGGCCGACGAGCGGGGGCAGGTGTTTGCCGCCTACGACGACGGCGAGCTCGTGGGCACGCTGCGGCTCTCGGTGGGGCTCGAGTCCATGGCGCAGGACCCGCACCTGGCGATCTACGACCTCGGCCTCTTCAGCACGGTCGATGCCGGCCAGCTCGCTTTCGCCACGCGCTTCATGCTGCGGCGCGACTATCGCGGGAGCATGGCCGCCCATCGCCTGGCGCTGGCGGCACTCGAGTTCGCGCAGGCCACCCGGGTCCGGCTGGCCCTGATCTACTGCGCTCCCTACCTGGTGAGCTACTACGAGCAGATGGGCTTCCGGCGCTACACGAACAACTTCCAAGACGAGCTCGGCTACCGCATCCCGATGGTGATGGTGCTCTTCGACCGTGAGTACCTGCAGGCGGTCAAGTCCCCGCTGCTCGAGCGGATTCCCCCGGATCCCCCGGGGGAGGACTGGCATTCGTGGTTCGCCGAGCGCTTCGGCGATTTTGTCATCCCGGTCAACTCGCGGCTGGTGAGCACCGAGGAGTTTTACCAGCTCCTCAACTACAAGCTTCACGACGATCCGCTGAGCTCGATTCCCTTGCTGCGGGGCCTGGCCAAGGAGGAGGCCGACCAGGTGCTCAAGGCCGGCACGGTGATCCAGTGCCGGGTGGGCGATACCATCATCCGCGCCGGCGAGCACAGCTCCGAGATCTACCTCAACCTGTCGGCCATGGTCGGCGTGCGGGCCCCGGCCACCGAGCGCATCATCAGCATCCTCGGGCCCGGCGAGCTGCTGGGCGAGATGGCGTTCCTGCTGGGCAGCACCCGCACCGCCGATGTCACGGTGCTCAAGGATGGCGATCTGCTGGTGCTTTCCGAGAAGACCCTGGCCCAGCTCATCGACAAGATGCCGGTGATCGCCTCCAAGCTCATGGTCAACCTGGCCAGGATCCTGGCCGAGCGTCTGGCGACGACGACGCGCAGCCTGGCGGAGCACGTGGCGATCGGCCCGGCGCCCGGGGGCACCGCACCGGTGCTGGCGGACGTCACGCGCGCCTGACGGCCAAGCCCTGGTCCAGGGATCCCGACCTCGCGACCGCCGCGCGTCCGCGCTGTGACGGGGGCCGCTGCGCGATCCGAGCGGACGGAGGATCCTGGGATCGTGATTTCTGGCCCGCCCCAGGCATTTCCGGATGATGGCCTGGCCCCCTCGATCGAGGCCGCCCTGCGCCAGGGCCGGATTCGCGCGGTCCTGCCCGAGCTGCGGCGCCTGGCGGGCCAGCATCCGCCCGCCCTGGCGCGGCTGGTAAGGCTGCTGGCCGTGTCCGGGCACGGGGCCGAGGCGCTGGCGATCGCCCGGGAAGCCTTCGACCGCCGGGACTTCGCACTGGCCGAGACCCTGGGTCAGGCCACCCTCGATGCCGGTTTCATGGAGGCGCCCGCCTACTACCTGCTGGCCGCATGCGCGGCGGCAACCGGCCGCGAGCAGACCGCGGCCGATCTCGCCCGCGTGGGCGTGGCGCTGGATCCGAAGCCCGAGCGTGCCCAGGCCGAGCTGGCGGCCCTCTACCTCAAGCAGGGGGCCATCCACGAGGCCATCAAGGCGGCCGAGAGCGTGCCCGCGGGCCAGCGCGATCGCCGCCTGTGCGAGGTCCTCGGCCTGGCCTATGCCGCCGCCCGCAGGCCGGATGCCGCGCGGGCGATCTTCCGTGCGCTGCTGGCGGAAGACCCGAGCAACGCCCTGGCCGCAGCGGCCCTCAAGCGTCTGGCGCCGCCTCCGATCGATCGCGTCCTGGACGGCGTGGCGGCTGGCCTGAAGGGCGAGCTCGCGGTCATGTTCGTCCGTCTGCGCCAGGGGCCGGCGACCGAGGCCGAGCTGGCCGAGGTTCTGAACCAGGCGGGCTATCGCCGCGTCCTTCTCAAGGCGCTGGTCCGTGAGCTGGCTTGCCGCACCCAGGTCGGAGCCGTTCCCCTGGTACGGGTCGGCCCCCAGGCCCTGTCACTCGATCTTGCGACCCTCGATGCCGAGCCCCGATGAGGTACCCCGAATGGACCCGATGATGGAAAGCGATGAGCTCGCGGTAGAAGCCCCGATCGCTGCCGAACCGGCGCCGGCCGTGCCCCCGGAGCTCCGATCCCGGGAGGATCGCTTCCTGGCCGAGGGCATCATCCGTGCCCTCAAGCTCGGCCTGGTGCCCCAGCGCGGGATCGAGCGGATCGTCGTCGGGCGCGAGCGCGAGGCTCAGCAGCTGCGCCGGGATCTCGACTACACGGTCTCCGGTGGCTCCGGGATCAAGTTCCTGTCGGGCGACTACGGCTCGGGCAAGACCTTCATGTGCAGCCTCGTGCGCGAGGAGGCCTGGCAGCGGAACATGGTCGTCAGCGTGGTCGAGCTCGGCCGCAACGCGCCGCTCTATCGCCTCGACGCCGTCTACCGGCAGATCATGGCGGGTCTGCGCACGCGGGAGCTGCCCTACGCCCCGGCCTTCGATTACCTGATCCAGCAGTGGCTCTTTGGCCTCGAGCAGGAGGTCCAGACCGAGAACAATCTCGATCCGCTGGTCGACGCCGACCGCGAGCGGATCGGCGAGCTGGTGGGTCAGCGCATCAACGCCCACCTGGCCAAGGTCAGCGTCTTCGACTCGTCGTTCGCCAACGCGTTCCGCGGCTACTACGCGGCCCAGATGCGGGGTGACTCCATGACGGCCGATGCGGCGCTCGGCTGGTTGCGGGGCGAGCAGAACATCCCGCAGGAGCTCAAGGGCAAGTTCCACATCAAGGGCGGGGTCAACAAGGACAACGCCTTCGCCTTCCTGCGCGCGATGATCGCCCTCGTGGTCTCGATCGGATATGCCGGCCTGGTCGTGATCCTCGACGAGACCGAGCTGATTCGCAGCGTCAACCGGGCGGACGCCCGCCGGGCCGCCTACGAGAACCTCAAGCTCCTGGCGGACGCGGCGGGCCAGGGGGCGCTCGGCCACTGCTACGTGCTGGTCACCGGGACGCCCGAGCTGTTCAGCGACCCGCAGAAGGGCATCCCGAGCTACCCGGCGCTGGCCGATCGCCTGCGCTCCCGCCATCCGGCCGTCGAGGGGCGGGCCGTCACCGAGGTGCGCGGAGCCATCCTGCAGCTCGACGGGTTCAGCGCGGAGCGGCTGGTGGAGGTCGCCCAGAAGGTGCGCGACATCCACGGTTTCGCCTTCGACTGGGAGCCGCGCCACCGGCTCGACCTGCGGGCCCTCAAGGATCTCGGCGGCCGCCTGTCGGTCAAGCTGGGGCAGGAGGCACGCACCTTCCCCCGGGGCTTCCTCAAGACCATGGTCGACATCCTCGACATCTGCGAGCAGGACCCGACCTACGATCCGCGCTCGGACTTCGAGGCCGATCGCGAGGCCATGGTGGCCATCGCGTCGGTCGAGAAGACCGAGGCCCATCTGCTGGACTTCTGATGGCCGTTGACCCCGTCGACCCCGTCGACCCCGTCGATCGCCTCACCCCCTTGTTGCGCGGGCGGGTGGCAGAGCGCCTGGGCTGGGCCGACCTGCGGACGGCGCAGCGGCTCGCCATCGATCCCATCCTCGACGGCCACAATACGCTGGTGCTGGCGCCGACGGCCGGCGGCAAGACCGAGGCCGCCTTCCTCCCCCTGCTCTCGGCCCTGTACGACGCGAAGGCGGTGGCGATTTCCGGGCTCTACGTCTCGCCCCTCAAGGCGCTGCTCAACAACCAGCAGCCGCGCCTGGCAGCTCTCGCCGACATGGTCGGGCGCACGGTCTTCTGCTGGCACGGCGATGTCGACGATTCCGAGAAGGACGGCTTCCGCCGCGATCCGGCCGACCTGCTGATGATCACGCCAGAGAGCCTCGAGGGATGGTTCCTGGCGGGTCGGGACCGCATGTTCTCCGAGCTGCGCGCCATCGTCGTGGACGAGGCTCACGCCTTTGCGGGTAGCGAAAGGGGCGACCACCTGCTCTCGCTGATCGAGCGCTGTACCGCGGCGTCGAGGCACGATGTGCAGCGCATCGGCCTCTCGGCGACGCTCGGCAACCCCGAGGCCCTGCTCACCTGGCTGTCGGGCCCCAGTCGCAGGCCGCAGACGGTCGTCGACCCCCCGCGGGGCGGCGTCCGGCGCTACTTCACGCTAAAGTACGTCGGCGGCGGCGATCCCGCGGCTGTCGCGGCCGTGGCCGCGCCCTTCGCCGCGGGCAAGGCCACGATGTTCTTCACCGATTCGAGGCGGCAGACCGAGGCCCTGCGCCCGGCCCTCGCCGCACGCGGAATCCCGGTGAAGGTCCACCACGCCAGCGTCGATCGCCGCCTGCGCGAGCAGGCCGAGCGTTTCATCAAGGATCCGGTGGCGCCGATCGCCCCGGGGCGAGATGGCGAGCTGCGTGAGGCGTCGTGCCTCCTGTGCACCAGCACGATGGAACTCGGGGTCGACGTCGGCGACCTCGACGCCGTCTTGCAGCTCGACGCGCCGACCTCGGTCGCCTCCTTCCTCCAGCGGATGGGCCGCAGCGGCCGTCGTGGCGAGCCCGGCCAGATGGTCGTCCTGGCGGATGATCCCGAGGGCTTCCTGCGGGCGATCGCCCTGACCGAGCTGGCTCGCCGGCGCTGGGTCGAACCGGTCGTCCTGACCCGGCGGTCCTGGGGCCCCTACGTGCACCAGATCCTGGCGCTGGTGGTCGCCGCGGGACGCCTGGCCGCGGCGGAGGCCTTCCGCAAGCTGTCGCGCTGCTGGGCCTTCTCGGGCATTCGCGAGCCGGAGTTCGAGGCCCTGGTCGATCACCTTTGCCACCTGGGCATGCTCGAGCGCGTCCGCCACGAGATCCAGCTCGGCTTCGGCGCCGAAGCGGAGTTCGGCGAACGCGGCTTCGCCGCCCTGTGCGCGGTGTTTGACGGCGGGGCTCCCCAGATCGCCGTCGAGGCGGCCGGCGAGGCCATCGGGAGCCTCGATCGCAGCTTCGCGCGCCGGCTCGCTCGTGGCGCGGCCTTCAACCTGGCGGGCGGCACCTGGAAGGCCGGAGCGCTGGACTTGCAGCACGGCAAGCTCTCGGTGGCGGCGGGAGAGGCCGCCGAGATTGGCGCCCTGCCGTCGTGGCGCGGCGCCCCGGCCACCGCGATGGCGGCCGAGGTGGCGTCCGAGATCCGGGCGATCCTGCTCGGCGCTCCGGCACCCGATTACCTCGATCCGCCCGAGCGCAAGAAGCTCGAAGAGCTCCGCGACACGGCCCAATCGGCCGGCCTGGCAGAGGCGACGGTACCCATCGAGTCCGGCGGCTCCCGTGCGGTGCTGTGGACCCTCGCCGGCGAGCGGATCAACGCCGCGCTGGGCACGGCCCTGGCTCTCGATCTCGAGTGCAAGGCCTCCTGGACCTGGAGCCGGGTCGTGCTGCGCTGGGGGCCGAGCGGAACTGCCGCGTTCGAGTTGCTGGCTGCCACCTGGGAGCGCCTCGGGGCCGCGGGTCTGTCCCGGATCCTCGCCGCGGTTCCCGATCGGACGGGATCCCGGTTCACCCGGTACCTGCCCGAGGAGCTGGCCAGCGAGGTCAAGGCCGCTTCCCTGGTCGATCTCGACGGAGCCGCAGCGTTCGCAGCCGCCCATCGTCTGCTCGAGGGTGCGGCGGTTCTCGAGACCCGGCCCCGGGTCGGATAGACCCATCTATGCCCCGGGACGGCTCTCCGGTGCGGCTCTCGGGCGATCGCCTTTGTAAGACGATCTCAAGATCCTGCATAAGAACGCGGCCAAGCGGGGAAATAACCTCTAGGCCTTTTGCAGTTTGAACGGGTCCCTCTGCGCGCTCGCTTCGTTGCGCAACCGGGCCCCGTTTGACTCATCGGGCTCGATCCATTCAAACCGGGAGCACTCTAGATGGCCATGATCCGAGACAACCGAGGAGCCCCGGGCAGGGTGGCTCCCGCTGGCTCGTGCCCGGCCGGGAGTGTTCCCACGGCGCCCGCGCTCGGCGATCTCGCCCTGGCTCCCAGCTGTCTGGTCCTGTCCTCCGCGGCCAGGGTGCACCCTTCAGGCACCTCCGAGGCTCCGACCGGGGCTTCTCCCTTCGACGCGCGATCGGCCAAGGAGCAGTCCGTTTACGCCAAGAACGTGGCGTCCGCGCCGTCCAAGATCAGCGCGCTGGTCAAGCTCGTCAGCCGGCTGCGCGAGTTCGAGGAGGTCGGCGGCGAGACGGCCAGCGCGGTCGAAGGCGCAGAGGTCGCCACCGAGGAGATCGAGCAAGAGGTCGAGGCCACCGAGTCCGCCAGTGCTGCCGCGATCAACTCGAGCGGCACCGCGCTCGCCAGGGCCGGCGAGGCCATCAAGACCGGGGTCGGCGTCCTTGGGACGGTCGCGGGGGCCGCACAGGCCGCATACGGCGGCGCCGAACTCCACGATGGAAAGACCCTCAACGGCGCGGCCGACCTTGCCGGGGGCGGCCTCAACCTGCTTGCGGGCGTCTCGCAGCTGTCGTCGACGGTCAGCGGAGGCGTGGCCGGTGCCCTCAAGGCCGTGGGGGCGGTCGACGCGATCGGGTCCAAGGTTCCCGTCGCGGGCCCGCTCGCGGGTGCGGCGGCTGCCATCGGGGGCGGCGTGCAGCTCTACCAGGGCATCGAGGGGCACGACACCGAGAAGGCGGCCCTTGGAGGCCTCCAGGCCGCTGCAGGCGGAATCATGGTCGCCGGAGCCTTTCTCGACGGCACCGTCGCCGGGGCCCCGCTGGGAGTCGCCATGAACGCCGTCGGTGGCGCCGTGCTGCTCGGGACGGCCGCCTGGGAACACCGCAAGGCCATCGAGGGCGTGGTTTCGTCGGGGGCCAGCTGGGTCGGCCACGAGCTGGCCCAGCTCTAGCCGGTACGATCGATCTCGCTCAGCCAGGCTTCCAGGTCGACGGGCCCTGGTTTGCGCGCCGGCTTGCGCCACGAGATCACACGGTCGTGGCGGGCCGTCTTGGTCGGTTTCAGGCGGTTGTAAGATTTCTGCGCCGGCTCGAGGACGACGGTGCCGCCTGGCTCGAACCCCGCCTCGGCCAGGAGCGTACCCAGATCCCGCCAGGCGGCGGGGGCCGTGGCGGCGAAGCACAAGGATAGCCACCCCCCCGCCTTGAGCACGCGCCTCATCTCGGCCAAGGCCGCGCGCATGCCGGACTTCCAGTGCTCGAGGGTCAGCTGGCGGGTCCGGTTGACGACGATCTCGTCGCCGTGCCACGTGGTGTCGAGCTCGAGCCAGGATTCCCACAGGAAGTTGAGCTCGGCGTACTGCACGGCGTCCAGGTACGGCGGATCGGTGAAGATGTAGTCGACGCAGGCGTCAGGCAGGGGCAGGCGACGTGCGTCGCAGCGAGCGATGCAGGGAGCGGGCGGGATGCCAGCGCCTGCCTTGCCCGCCAGCACGGCCTCGACCCGGCGTCTGAAGCCGTTGAAGACGTTCCGCTCGACGAAACGACGCGGCACGTAGTACGTCCCCTTGGCGTAGCCACCGCCCCCCTCGCGCGCCTGCTGCATGGTGGTCGCGGAGAACACGTGGGCGCTGAACGCGAACAGCAGGACGTCGCGGGCATGGGGATCCGCGACCTCCCCGATCGCCTCGAGCAGGGCCGCCAGCGCGCGCAGGTTCCTTGGCGTGAACAGGGCGTCGACCGTCTCGAAGCTCGAGGTCCCGTTGCGCCAGGTATCTCCCCACGGGCCTTCCCGGTGCATCATGCGGTCTGTGGGGAATCGGGACGAAACCGGACTGCCGGCGATGGCGGCGAGTTCGGCCCGATCCCGCTCGGTCGCAGGTCGGCGCGCCTTTCCGCAACGGCTGCAGCGGTAGCCGATCTCGACTGGCCAGGGGGCCGAGCGTGGCTCCCCGTGGTCGTAGAGCGTCGTCGTGAGCTCGGCCGGGCCCCCACAGCGTTCGCACGACGTGGCGTACAGCCACCCGATCTCCGCAGCCAGGCCACCGGGCGCGGCCGGGTCGCCCGCCGTAGCGATCAGATCGCGGTCGGACCGGGCGCGGGCGCGCTCCAGAACCCGGCCAAGGGCGGATCGCACGCGCGCCGCAGCGGCCGGCTCGCTGTAGTGCCGGGCGATGAAGACCGCCGCAGGCGACCGGTCGAGCGCGACGGCGTGCCGGCTCTCCTGACTGGCGATCGCCGCCGTGCCCCCCGAGCCGCAGAAGGGATCGAGCACCAGATCTCCGGGCCGCGTGTAGTGGCGAATGAAGGTGCGGATCGCGTCGTGCGGCTTCTTGGACCAGTAGGCATGCATGCCATACAGCGCGCCGGTTTTCGAGCAGGCGAGCTGCCCTGCGAGCGGCGGGACCTCGAGCGGCGGCTCTGCGTGCGCGAAGCGGGCCGAGTAGCTGGCGGGATCCCCTGCGACCCCGACGCCCGAGAACAGCGGCGGTTCCACGACTGTGGGCCAGACAAGCGTCGCCATGGCGTAATTCTAGCTCGGACACGATAAACTGATCGAATGAACCCGAGCCTTTCGACCCCTGCTGCTTCGCCCGACGTCTTGCCGTCCACGCCGCTGCTGGTGGCCGCCGCGCGCCGGCTGGCCTGCGAGCGCGCCCCGGTCTGGATCATGCGCCAGGCGGGCCGCTACCTCCCCGAGTACCGGGCCGTGCGCGAGAAGGTCAGCTTCATCGGGCTTTGCAAGACCCCCGAGCTCGCGGCCGAGGTCTCCATCCAGCCCGTCGATCGCCTCGGCGTCGACGCCGCCATCCTGTTCTCCGATATTCTCATTCCGCTCGAGGCGATGGGGCTCGAGCTGGAGTTCACCGACCGGGGGCCGCACTTGCCCGCCCCGGTTCGCGACCGGGCGGCGATCGAGCGCCTGGTCGTTCCCGATCCTCGCGAGAAGATGCCCTTCGTGGCGCAGGCCGTCCGCATCGTCGTCGAGCGGCTGGCTGGCCGGGTCCCGGTCATCGGGTTCGCCGGAGCCCCCTTCACCCTGGCCTGCTACGCGGTCGATGGCGGCGGGAGCAAGGACTTCGCCCGGACGCGCGCCATGATGCACGCGGCTCCGGCGGACTTCGCCCTGCTGCTCGAGCGCCTGGCGGATACCGTGGCGGCCAGCCTCGAGGCCCAGGTGGACGCCGGCGTGCAGCTCGTCCAGCTCTTCGACTCGTGGGGTGGCAACCTGTCCGAGGCGCAGTGGCGCACCTTCGCGCTGCCCGCGACGGCCAGGATCGTCTCCCGGCTCCAGGCCAAGGGGGTACCGGTAACCCTCTACCT
Organism: bacterium; assembly: GCA_021781555.1. Classification (GTDB taxonomy): domain Bacteria; phylum Cyanobacteriota; class Sericytochromatia; order S15B-MN24; family VGJW01; genus JAJXWQ01. The sequence goes on along the minus strand of JAJXWQ010000064.1, from coordinate 4,139 downwards.
CGGCGGCGGGCCGCACCTGATCGACGCCATGGCCGACACCGGCGCCGACGTCCTCGGCCTTGACTGGCGGGTGGACCTGAAGACCGTTCTCGACCGTCTGGGGGATCGCGTGGCGGTCCAGGGCAACCTCGACCCCACCCTGCTCTATGCCCCCCCGGCGCGGATTCGCGAGGAAGTCGCGCGGATCGCCCGCGGGGTCGCGCACCGGCCGCACATCTGGAATCTTGGCCACGGCATCCTGCCGGACGTGCCGGTCGAGCACGCCCAGGCCTTCGTTCGCGCCTGCCAGGAACTCCGGTCGTGACCGAGCCTCCGGCCCCGCGACGCCCCTTCTCGGTTCCCCGCGACCTCCTCGATCGCTACAACCAGGCGGGTCCTCGCTACACGAGCTATCCGACGGTACCCGAATGGAGCGCCGGGTTCGGTCCCGAGGACACCTTTGCCGCGCTCGACGCCAACCGCGAGCAACGCGCCGGCGTTCCACTCTCGCTCTACGTCCACATTCCCTTCTGCTCCAAGCTCTGCTACTACTGCGGCTGCAACATCCACCTAGCGCGCGATCACGCCCTCGTGGATCGCTACCTCGCGGCCGTCGACTGGGAGGCCGGCAGGATCGCCGAGCACGTGGGCGACCAGCGGCCCGTCGTGCAGCTCCACTGGGGCGGCGGCACCCCGACGCACCTCGATCCCGACCAGATCCGCCGGCTTTTCGCTTCGCTCGTGGGGCGCTTCGGCCTGGCTCGGGACGCCGAGGTCTCGATCGAGGTCCATCCCGCCGTCACGACCCCGGCGCAGCTGGAGACCCTGGCGGAGCTCGGATTCAACCGGATCAGCATGGGCGTGCAGGACTTCGATCCCGGGGTGCAGCGGGCGATCCACCGGATCCAGCCCTTCGAGATGACGCGCGATCTGGTGGACCTGGCGCGTCGCCTGGGCTTCGTGAGCGTCAACCTGGACTTGATGTACGGCCTGCCCCACCAGTCGCCGGAGCGCTTTGCCGCCACCCTCGAGAAGACGATGGCCATCCGCCCCGACCGCATCGCTCTCTTCAATTACGCCCACCTCCCGTCCATCTACCCGCACCAGCGGGCCCTCAAGGAGCTGCCCGGGCCCGAGCTCAAGCTCGCGCTCCTCGAGACCGCGGTCGACACCTTCCTCGCCCATGGCTACCGCTACATCGGCTTCGACCACTTCGCCCTGCCGGACAACGAGCTCGTGCGCGCCCTCGAGGAGCGCACGCTCCGCCGCAACTTCATGGGCTACACCACCTGTGCGGACAGCGATCTCCTGGCCTTCGGGATGTCGGCCATCAGCGAGCTGGCGGGGGCCTACTTCCAGAACCAGCGCAAGCTCTTCGACTACCTCGCGGACGTGGAGCGGGGCCGCCTGCCCGTGGTGCGGGGGATGAACCTGTCCCGTGACGACCAGCTGCGGCGCGATGTCATCTTCGCGCTGGCCTGCCTCGGCAGCGTCGACAAGACGCGGATCTCCCGGCTCCACGGCGTTTCGTTCGATGCGACCTTTGCCGCCGAACTCGCGGCCCTGGAGCCGATGGCCGCCGACGGTCTGGTCGCGCTTTTCGACGATCGCATCGAGATCCAGCCCCGAGGCCAGCTCCTGGTCCGGAATGTCTGCATGGTGTTCGACTCCTACCTGCGGGCCACGCCGGGTCGGACCTTCTCCCGGACCATCTGATGGATCGGAGGCCTGGCAAGGCGATCGTCCTGCTGCAGCTCGGGGGGCCGGACTCGACCGAGAACATCGCGCCCTTCCTCGAGAACATGTTCTCGGACCGGTACATCATCCCCCTGCCGTTCTGGCTGCGCCCCTTCCAGGGAGCGCTGGCTCGCTTCGTCGCCACCCACCGGGCCCCGCGGGTCGCGGAGTTCTACGCCCACATGGGCGGGCGATCGCCCATCGTCGGGAACACCGAGGCGCAGGCTCGGGCCCTGGAAGCCGAACTCCAGCGCCGGGGCGAGGCGGCGGAGGTCCATATCGCGATGCGTGCCTGGCACCCTTTGACCGAGGCGGCCGTGGCGCGGATCGAGGCACAGGACCCTGACGAGGTCGTGCTCTTGCCCCTTTACCCGCAGGACTCGAGCTCGACCGTGGGATCCAGCGTGGCGCGCTTCGTGGAGGTCGCGACCGAGCGGCGCCTGCGGGCCCAGGTGGCCGTCGCTCCGGCCTACTTCGACGAGCCGGCGTACATCGAGGCCATCGGTGAGACCATCGCAGAAGGATTGGCGCGTTTCGAGCGGCCCGAGCGCGTCACCATCATGTTCTCGGCCCACAGCCTGCCGATGGTCATCGTCAGGGCTGGCGATCCCTATCCCGAGCAGATCGCGGCCACGCGAGGCGCGGTCGAGGCGCATCTGGGCCTGAAGGGCCGGACCTGCCTGGCGTTCCAGAGCCAGACGGGCGGGGTCAAGTGGCTCGGCCCCAAGGTTCACGAGGTGGTTGAGGACCTGGTCGCCAGGGGGGTCAAGGACGTCCTGATGGTGCCCCTCGGGTTCGTCTCGGATCACCTCGAGACCCTCTACGAGATGGACGTCCTGTACGCCAAGATGATGCGCGAGCGCGGCATTCGCTTCGAGAGGGCGGCGGCGCTGGGCGATCGCCCGACGTTCATCCGTGCCCTCGCCGACGTCGTCCAGCGGCCGTTTCGCGCTTCGATCGCGTTAAATCTTCGGTAGGAGCCTGTCAAACCAAGTAACTCCTGGCCCTCCGCCGCGAAAGATAGGAGACAAGAGTCGTCTTGTGCGGAGTGGAGGGTGTTGGTATGGAAATTCCTGGAATGGGCTGGCTGCTGGGGCCGTCGAGGCCCGTGAGTCCGCCGCCGCCGCCACCGCCGCCGCCGCCTCCCCCGCCGCCGCCGAAGGTCACCCAGCCGCTGGACTCGGACAAGGTGACGCGGAATCTGGGCCGCGGCACGAGCCTGCTGGCGGGCTTCGAGCACGCTCCGATCAGCGCCAAGACGGCGACGACCGTCTTGCTATCGGGCGCGGCCGCCGCGGGGTTCATCGATCAGCTGCGCAAGGGCAAGCTCGGTAGCGGTGGACGCATGCAGGGAGCGGCGAACGTCCTCTTCCCGCTGACGGCAGCCGTCGCCCAGGCCACCGGGCACCCGGAGGCGGCGAATGCGGCCAACGGCGCGATGGACGTCAACACGGCCTTCAACAAGACCCGGACTGCCGTGGGCCACTTCTCCAAGGCCTACGAGGCATTCATGAAGAGCGGCAAGGCGGACATGGTCCAGCAGGACGTAGCGTCCGCGACGACCGCGGCCACCGAGACCGCCGCGGTGTCGGAGTCGACCTCCCAGGTGGTCTCCAAGTCTGCGGCCCTGTCGACGATGGCCAAGCTGGGCAGCGCGATGGATGTCGGCCGCGGGGTCATCAGCGGCTATCAGCTCGGCGAGCAGGCCGTCCAGGCCTTCAAGGATCCGTCCATGCTCAAGAACGGGAGCTTCGACGTGAACCTGGCCTACAACGCCCTCGGCACGGCCAACGGCGCTCTGGCCGTGGCCAAGCTGTCGGGCGCGGGCGAACTCGTGGGCAAGCTCAACCCCATCACCGGCGTGGCCTTCGATGCGACCGGTATCGCGTCGGACGTCATCTCGATCCGCAAGAACGGCTTGACGCTGACCAACGGCATCGACCTGGCTTCCAACTCCATGGACCTGGCTGGCAACGCCCTGATGGCTTCGGGCGTCGGCGCTCCCGTCGGTCTGGCCCTCAAGGGCGGGGCGCTCGGTTTGCAGGTCGTCGAGCTGGGTGTAAAGCACGCCAAGGCCATCGAGCACTTCGCCGGTGTCGCCGCGAAGGACGTCAAGGTCGCCGCCAAGGCGACCTTCCAAGAGGGCGAGCACCTCGCGGGCGATGCCGTCCACGAAGGCGAGCACCTGGCAGATTCTGCCGGCAGGGCGATCTCGAGCCTGTTCAGCGGTTGGTAGGCGGGCGGTAGGCCGCTTCGTCTTATCCCATTACAAGAACGCCGCCAGCGATAGAGCTGGCGGCGTTAGACCTTTTGCAGTTTGAACGGGTCCCTCTGCGCGGTCGCTTCGCTGCGCAACCGGGCCCCGTTTGACTCCTCGGGCCCGATCCATTCAAACCGGGAGCACTCTAGACCTTTTGCAGTTT
>JAJXWQ010000153.1 GCA_021781555.1 bacterium | reverse complement strand
ATCGCCTCGCTTCTCGGCCAGGCCGCCATAGCCACGGGCCGGCCCGAACAAGCCGTAACCCAGCTCTCGCGCTCCTTTGCCCTGCTCGAACAGGTTGGAGCGCGGGTTTACGCCGCCGAGGTGCTGCGTTCTTTGGGCCACGCGGAGATCCTGTCCGGTCACCTGGCCGCGGCCCGGCGCAACCTGGATCAAGGGCTGGCGCTCGCCCGGGAAGCTGACAATCCCCAGGAAATCGCCATCATCGGCACGCTGCTGGCGGAGCTTCGGGGGCTCGAGGGAGATCCGGCCGGCGCGGCGCAGGAGGTCGAGGTCGCCCTGGCGGAGCTGCGTGGCTTCGGCGATCCCCTGGAGCTCGGACGCGCCTTGCTCCGCGCCGCACGCATCTTCCGTGCAGACGACCGCGCGCGCCGCGCCAGCGAGGTCACCGACGAGGCGGCCGCGATCTTCTCACGCCTGGGCGCCACGCTGGATCTGGCCACAGCCCGTGCATTGACCGGCGTAGGGTAGCGCTGCAGCACGTCCTTGGAGCTTGCGCTCGATTGCTGCGCCGTGCGAACGGACCCATTTCGACTTCTTTGCCCGCCCGTTGCCGGCGGCAGGCCTCAGTTGTCTTCCGGTCGGCGCCCCTCGACCATGCCGGCCACCTCCTGCAGGAGTGCCGCCACGGGGCCATACTGGCACGAGGCCAGGACCTCGCCGCCTGGTGAAAGCGAGGTGCGGCCCCAGGCACCCAGGCGCCCGTGCCACTCGACCACGATGTGGCCTCCGGCGGCACGAGCGAAGAGCCAGCGTCGGGCGTGCGGGTCCTTGACTGCAGCCAGCGCGGGCTCGAGGCGCTCGTCGTCCGGCGAGACCTCCACGAGTTGCGAGCACACGCCGCAGCGATTCTCGCCCGCGACCGTACAGGAACGGCAGGTCGGCAGGCCGCACTCCGCACATGGGGGCGCCTCGTCGGGGCAGTGGTACCGGCCACAGGAGGCGCACTGTTCGGCCTCGCGGGGAAGCAGCGGGAGCTCGCACGTTCCGCAGGCGATCAGGTGGTCGGGACAGACGAGCCCGCGACCCGCGGGCGCAAGGAGATCCCGCCGCGTGATCTTGCCACACTCGACGCAGGCGACGGCGCACGCCACGCAGTAGGGCGTGTCGGTCAGGTGGCAGAGCTGGGCGAGGTCGGCCGAGATCTCCGAGCCACAACGATCGCAGGTCAACACGTGCTCGGCGCAGTAGGTATGCCCGTGCATCTGGCGGGCGCAACTCGGGCACAGCGGGCACTCACAGACGCGGCATGCGGCGCTGCAGGTCTGGCAAATCGGATCCTGGCAGCGCGCGCAGTTCTGGACGTGCGAACTGCAGCCCACCTGCCCGCAGCGGCCGCACGCACCCGAGCACGCCTCGCAAACCTTCGCACCGCACGTCTGACAGGCCCCCTTGGGCCCTTCGCCCGCCAGCGTGGTGCGCTTGCAGGTCGGACAGGACTCGGCGCAGGCCGAGCAAGCCAAGCGACCATCGTCGGTGATCCGTGCGTCGATCGCGCCTTGTCCGCACGACTGGCAGCTCGGCGGCACGATCTGACCGGTCACCGGCACGTAGCTCGCCGTCAGCCGGATCGGCCCAGCCGGACGGGGCCGGGAATCGGGGTCTGGAACGATCTCCAGCTCGTACTCGACCGCGTCGAAACTCACGATGCAGAGGCTGACCAGCTCCGTGGTGACGGTGACCTCGTAGAGCTCCCGTTCCGCGGCCAGGGCGTCGGCTTCGACCTTCTCGAGGGACAGGAGCGAGACCGAGCGGCCTTTCTTGGCCAGATCCAGGCGCTTGGCAAGAGCCGCGCCCTCCTCTCGCAGCGCGGAGAGTTCCTGGGGAGACGCCATCGTGATCCGGGTGACCACGCGTTCCAGTCGGCTCGAGAGATCGGTAATCTCGCGGGCTTGAACCTCGGCTCGGAGATCCACATAGTGCCGTGCCAGACGGCGTTCGATCTCCGCGAGCTTGCCGTGCAGCGAGGCCTCGATACTCTTGCCTTGCTCGCTCGACCGAGCATCGACGAGCGTCAAGCAGCGAGCGTGGAGAGCCTCGATGCCCTCGACCCGGCTGGGCGCCTTGATCGGGATCGTGGCAAACGCCGACCAGCTGTCCGACAGTGCGCAAAGGCGCTCTCCGGAGGGGACGGCGAGGACGTCGTGGTGCAGCTCGTCGGGTTGCGTGGCGAGCGTCGGAGCGCTGCAGGCGACGCGGTGGGTGAAGGCGACCGCCAGGCGGGAGGTCACCCCGGCCATGCGGCACGAGGCGATCGTCCAGCGAGCCGGCACGGCGGCCGCAAAGAGCCGTTCGGCATCCGAGACGGGGGCGCTGACGATGTGGCGAAAGCTCACGGCCCCGCGGTGGATGCAATCGGTGAGGATATCCCGCCACCGCGGGCTCCCGGGCACGATCGCCTGCACCTGTTCCCCCGCCTCGGTCGAACCGGCCAGCGCCAGATCGAAGGTCACATCGTGGGTCTGGCCGTCGAGCTTGATCTCCCAGCGGCGGCGGAGGGTATCGAGCGGCGACGCCTTGGCCCCCTGCTGTCGGTAGTAGTTCAGGGTCAGCGTGCGTAAGGTTGGCTCAGTCATCGGTCCGCTCTCGGGATCTCATCACAAGGTATAGAGCCCGCACGGCTCCGCGGCGTCTTGATCCGGTGTCGGGCGCTTGAACACCCAGTTTAGGCCTTTTGCAGTTTGAACGGGGCCCTCTGCGCGGTCGCTTCGCTGCGCAACCGGGCCCCGTTTGACTCATCGGGATCGATCCATTCAAACCGGGAGCACCCTAGCCTCGCTGGTCCGGAGAGGCGATCTCTCCGAGGACCTGCGCCGTCATCTTCCTGGCCGCTGCAGCCGCCCCATGGCACCGCCTCAGCGTGGCAGCCCAGCGGGAGAAGCCCTCGTCCCCTTCCACCAGAGCCGCCAGGACGGCTTCCTCGGGGTCCTGGGGCGCCTCGGCGACAGCGCTCGCGACCTCCTGGAAGGGCGCTACCAGCGCGAAACTCTCCTGGTAGGTCTTCAGCAGCTGCTCCTCGAGGGAGCCCGCGAGCACGAGATGGACGCTCCGGAGTTCGTGGGTGCCTCGAGCTCGATCCAGGCGACGAGCCAGACCGCGGGGATCCCATGGCGTGTCGAGGTGAACGACGTTGGCGACATCCGCGGCATCGCCCAGGAGTCCCGCGCTATCCGGAACGACCTGAACCGGGGCATGCGTTCCGACCTCCAGGCCGCGCGCCGTCAGGGAGCGCTCGAGCCAGGCTGCTGCTTCCGGCGAAGACACGCAGACGAGCGTGCGTTCGGGCAGGCCGGCGAGCAGGGGGACGAGGGCCTCGAACTTGCCTGGCGACCGGGCGGCCGCCGGCTCGACCGTCTTCAAGAGCGACAGGATCCGGGCCCTGCCCAGCGGCTCGGCCTCTCGCTCCAGCTCCCTGGCGGCGAGCCCGGCCAGAACCGCAGGAAGGGACTCGGCTGCCGGCAAGAGCCGGCTCCAGGTCGCGGCGGTCGCAGCCCCGAGGCGCGAGGCCGACAGGGCCAGGTCCCGGGCCTCCGTGAACAGGGTCACTTCGACGGGGGGGGCTTCCAGGCGGACGATCTCGGCCAGGCGTGGCGCGATCGGCACCGGCGCGGGCCGGCGTAGCGCGTGCCGCTCCAGACCCGCCGGATCGGGGGTCCCGCCGAGCATCGCCAGAAGGATCACCAGATCCTGGAGCCCGCTACGGATGGGGGTGGAGGTCACCAGCAAGAGGCGCCCGGCACGGAGCCGCAGGCGCTCGTCCGCCAGGATGGCGTGGGCGCCGTCGATGACCACCGCATCGTGAAGGTCTCGGCCCACCTGGTCGATCCGATCGTGGCGTATCAGTTGTGGCCTGGCTGCTCCCTGCCAGCTGGCAAGGGCTTCCTCCCACGAGCGTAGCCGCGCGGCCGGTGCCAGGATCAGGGCCCGCGAGCCGTACCGGAGGGCCCATTCCCGGACCACGAGCGCGGCCGTCTTGATGGGTTCGAGGGCCTCGTCATCCGCCAGGAGGGCCACGCTCCCGAGCCCCTCCACGATCGCCATGGCCCCCTCGATCTGATGAGACAGGGGCGTGCCCTGCGGATCGAGGGCCGACAGGGCGAGCAGCTCGCCGCGTGGGCCCTGGCGTCGCAGCTTCAGCGCAGCGAGGGCGAGATCGTGCCATGCGGGCGCTGCGTAATCGCCGCAAGCCGCACGGCCCAGGTACCCGGTGGGATCGACATACACGCGCTTCACGCTGTCAACCCTAAGCGATCGAGCCCGGGCCGGCGGTGATGGACGTCAAGTGTCCCCGCCGGCCCCTGGCTTGCGTCTCGACCTCCCGGGTCCGCCGAGCGGCCTCCTCGAGGTGGCTGCTCGGCGGACCGGTGCTCGAGAGAGCGGGCTTCGCCGCTGGAGTCGAGAGTTTCGGGTGCGCGCCCCGCCTAGCCCGGACTATTCTGTTGCACGAGATGTCAAGCCCCCTGGAGATCAGGAGAAAAGATCCGCAGTAGCAGAAGGGGTGGGGGTCCGGGG
>JAJXWQ010000063.1 GCA_021781555.1 bacterium | reverse complement strand
CCGGCATTGATATAGCCCAGCTTGCGAGCCGCGGCGACGGCGACGGCGCCCATCTCGTCCCGCAGGACCGCGTCCACCGCCGGGGAGCCGGCCTCCTCGACGACCTTCTGGTGGCGGCGCTGGATCGAGCACTCGCGCTCGCCAAGGTGGACGACGTTGCCATGCGCGTCGGCGAGGATCTGGATCTCGATGTGGCGGGGGCGCACCACGGCCTTCTCGAGGTAGAGGTCGCCATTTCCGAAGTAAGCCCGAGCACGGCTCGAGCAGAGCTTGTAGGCCTTGTCGAACTCGTCGGGGGATGCGACGAGCTGCATGCCGATGCCGCCGCCGCCGTGGGCCGCCTTGAGCATCACCGGATAGCCGATATCCGCGGCCTGAGACCGGGCTGCCTCCGCATCGGGTGCGGGTTGGGACGTACCCGGCACGACCGGAACGCCCGCCGCCGCCATGAATCTTCGCGCCTCCACCTTGTCGCCCATCGCAGCGATCGCCTCGGGCGGCGGACCGACCCAGACCAAGCCCGCGGCCTGCACTTGCCGAGCAAAGGCGGCATTCTCGGACAGAAGTCCGTACCCCGGATGCACCGCATCGCAGCCAGCCTCATGCGCGATCTCGAGAATGCGCGCCGCATCGAGATAGCTGGCGGCAACGGGAGGCGGCCCGACCCGGTAGCTCTCGGCCTGCGTGGCGTGGGGTGCCAAAGCATCGGCATCCGAGTGGATCGTCACCGGAATCGCGCCCACGGCATGGCATGCACGAATGAGGCGCATGGCGATCTCGCCGCGATTGGCGATGAGGATCTTTCGGAACATCGTCGTTCTCTGTGCAGTGGGGCCGGAGGCGGATCCGGAGCGTCGCTCGAGCGCCCCGAGCTAACACCGGCTTCGATGTGGCCATCATACACGATTGCCGGCTGCTCGAGACGGTTTCCACCCCCTTGGGATTAAGTCCGGGGTAAAGTTCGGAGAAATTACGCAACCTTGAGGACGAGCTGGCTATAACCCTGTCGTTGGATGGAGAGAGGTTTCGTTTCCTGGAGGTCTCGTGGCCAAGGTTGATGGGATGCTCGGCGGGGCGGTGACGCCCGGCTCGCAGCCGGCCTTTCGCCTGCAAATCGGCCCGGCACAGGATCTCGGCCGTTTCAAGGACGTCTACCAGCCTTCGACGGGCCAGGCCAAGGCCGGTCCCGAACTGCAGTCCGGGGCGCTCGTCACGTCCCTCGAGGCGGCGTTGTCGAGTATCCGCGCACTCATCGCCGAACAAGCCAAGGGGGCCTGGACGGTCCTGAGCGGCACCGTTCGCTGGATGGAGAATGGCGTGGTCAAGGCGGCAACCTGGGTGGCCACGCGGGTCAAGGCAGTCGGTGCCTTCGTCGTGGCCAAGGTGCGCCAGGCCTGGGATACGGTCAAGGGTTGGGCTCTGAAGGCCGTCGAGTTTCTCCGTGCCATGGCCGGGATCATGCTCCTGGACCAGAACTCCAGGGACAACAAGAAGGAAGAAGCGAGGAAACTCGAGCGGCGCCAGGCTGCAGAGCGCCTGGCGGGGGTTGCCCATGCTGCCAAGCTCGCGTCGGAGCGCCAGGCCCAGGTCCGGCAGCAGTCCGCCCGGAGCGACGCCCAGGTGGAGTCCGCGGCGGCCGAGATCGAACGCGCTGCTCTGGCTGCGCCCGACGGCACGGTGCAGCAGGTCGCCATGCCGGCCGTGCCCGGGGCAGATCGGTTCCAGATCCTCGACAACTCCGACCTGCGCCAGGCGCGGGAGCGCCAGCGGTGGCAAGCCTCGTTGACCGCCTGAAGTCGGCGATCTCGGGTCTGGCCTGATCGCACGGGATCGCATCAAAAGAACTGGCCCGATGCGGTATAACTTTCCCGGGGACCCCAAGAAGAGGCAGGGGAAGATGGCCACGGTGCTGATTTGCCCGAACCCCGGGTGCCAGAGCGAAGTCACCGGCAGGTTCTGCAGCCGGTGCGGCGCCGACGTGGCGATGATCGCGTGCTCGACCTGCGGTCATCGGCATCCACCCGAGCGCCTCGAGGGAGATGCGCCCGCGTGCGACGCATGCGGAGCGCCGCTTTCTCGCCAGTTGCTTATCGTCGTGCCGCCCGAACACGATCCGGGGGCGTCCCGCGGGGATCTCCTGGCGGATGGGCGCTATCGAGTGATCGAAGCGCTGGCGGCCGGTCAGTATCTGGGGCTCGCCATCCAGCCCAACGCCAAGCGCCTGGTTGCGGCACCGGCCACCGGGGCCGCAGCTGCCTACCAGCGCCTGGCTCGTCATCGCGGAATTCCGGCGTTGCTGGATTTCCATGCGACCGAGGACGGCGGCCAGATCCTCGTGCTATCGGTGCCGGCCAGCTCGGGTGGTGAGCTGCATCCGACGCTGGCGAGCCGCTGGCAGGAGGCCTCCCGCCGTCGCCGGGTGGCGTGGCTGCTGGCCTGGCTGGATCTCGTGGTGACGACCACGGCGGCCGGATATGCCCCGAGCGCCCTTGACCTCGACAACCTCTGGGTGGCTCCCAATGAGACGCCTGGAGTGCGTGTCCTGCTTCCGGGAGCCGATGACGGCAGGATCCCGGTCCGCCTCGGCGAGGTCTGGCAGCGATTGATCGGAACGAGCGAGACCGCCGGGACCTCGGGTGGCCTCGCGGTCGACCTGGCGCGCCGGGCCGCATCGGGTCAGGCCAGCCTGCAGGAGATTCGCGACGAGGTTGCCGGGTGGCAAGGTCGGCCGCCAGTGATCGTCGCTTACGCCGGTGGGACGGATATGGGCCTGCGTCGGGAGAACAACGAGGACACCTTCTTCGCCTGGCACGGCAACCTCTCGAGCCAGGGACCCGACGGGCTCGATACGCTCTCCCGGGGGATGTGGGTCGTCTGCGATGGGATGGGGGGCCACGCCCGGGGCGAGGTCGCATCCCGGATCGCCGTCGATGCGCTCAAGGTGCCTGTGAGGGCCATTCTCGACGAGACGGACCCTGCCACGGGCGATCTCGGGGCTCGCCTGGCGGGCATCGTGCGCCGGGACGTCAACTCGGCGATCCACGACCTCAACGCCAGCGAGCCCGAAGCGACGCTCAAGAGAATGGGCACGACGCTGGTCGGTCTGGTTCAGGTCGACGATCGAGCGTGGCGGGTCCACGTGGGAGACAGCCGGCTCTACCAGATCTCGAGCCGGGGCATCGAGCAGCTTACGGATGACCACAACATCGGCACCCGGGACGTCAAGCGGGGCGTGGCCACTCCGCTCGAGGCCTTCCGCAGTCCGGTCGGCAAGCACCTTACCCAGGCGCTCGGCCCCAAGAGCGGCGAGTACGTTCAGCCCGACGTTGGCGAGCTGCCGCTCGAGGAGTCCTGTGCCTTCGTGCTCTGCTCCGATGGGCTTTCCGACATGGTCCTGGAGCCCGATCTCGAGCGGATCGTCAGGGCCCACTGGGAGGACCCGGCCCGGGCGGTCGCAGAGCTCATCCGAGAGGCGAATGCCGGCGGAGGCCTCGACAACATCTCGGTCATCGTCGTGCGCTTCGAGCCGTCCGCGGTGCTGTTTTAGAGTGCTCCCGGTTTGAATGGATCGAGCCCGATGAGTCAAACGGGGCCCGGTTGCGCAGCGAAGCGACCGCGCAGAGGGACCCGTTCAAACTGAAAAAGGTCTAGAGCGGGGACGGTTGTGCTCCCTCGCTGCGCTCGGGCAAGTGACTTGAGAGGGGCCGCGGCCCCTCTCAAGCTCGCCCTGCTGCGGGCAAGCTGCTACGCCGCCCGGCTCTCGGGGTGGCTAATTTTGAGCAAGAAGAAGCAGGGCGGCTCCGAAAGGAGCCGCCCTGAGCGCAGAACGGAATCAGTGGACCAGTGTGTTGCCGGGCTTGCGCGGAGCATCGCCCGCCGGACGGGGGGAGATCGCCGGATTGTCCTTGAACTGCCCCGAGAGTTCGGCGTTGATGGCGGCCCAATCGGGCGACTCAGCGACATCGGGCACGATGGCGTCGATGGGGCAAGCCGGGAGGCAAGCACCGCAGTCGATGCAGACGTCCGGATCGATCACCATGAAGACCTCGCCCTTGTAGTCGCCCGGGTAGATGCAATTGACCGGACAGACCTGGGCGCAATCCCCGTACTGTTCTCCCAGACACTTTTCGGTGATGACGTATGCCATTGTGTTCTTCGATCCTTAGAGAAAAAAGGGCGCTACCTGGATTCCATCATAGCAAATCGCCAGGTGTCGAACGATCAGGGGCCCGAGAGGATCTCGTCCACTCCGGTCGGGAATCGTCCCATCTGGTACTTGGAAAATACCAGGGAGCCATCGACCTTGACGTCGAAGACCCCCTTGGCCCCCGGGACCAGTCGGGGTTCAACGCCTGTCCTGTCCCGGATCTCGGCCGCCAGACCGGCGGCCTTGGGGAGGTAATTTCAGAGGGTGCAGTAAGTGATTTCGATGTCCATGGGCGTCATTTTACACCCCGGCGACCGCGATGGCGCCCCCCGGGCACGGGGCAGATCGGTTTTGCCTCGCCTCGCCGTCGCGGTGTGAATCGTAGAGAAAAAGAGAAGAAAAGATGCGGCCAAGGTCAAAAAAAAGGAAGACGGGCGGATGCCCGGCGCCCGTCTTCCGATTCACCAGCCCACGGAGTTGGGGGCCTCCGCTGGCGGCGCGAGCACGCCTTGCGGCGCGCTCGACTGGTTTATAGCATAGCGGGAATTAGGCCTCATGGAGGAGAACTTTTTTTTCTAGGATTGGATAGTTTTGTTAACTCTACTCTCATAACTACACAAACGCCGGCGGTGGCAGCATGGCAAGAGCGTCTGGCTTTTCATGCGCCAGCAAGCCCCCAGGGTGCAAGCATCCTTGAGCGGAGTGTTATGATGACCACTGTACAAGGCGCTCAGCCGGCGCCAGTCTCACCCCTGCTTTCTGGTAATTCAAGACTTTGGAAAAGACGCCTGATTTTCGTTCCTTTCATCTGCGCAAAGAGCTCCTCGAAGGGCTCTCCCAGCTGGGCTACACCCATCCGACACCGGTGCAGCGCCTGTCGATCCCGGCCGTGATGGAGGGGACCGACCTGATGGTCCAGGCCAAGACGGGCTCGGGCAAGACTCTTGCGTTCGGACTCCCGATCCTCAACCGGATCGATCCGCTCCGGCCGGAGTGCCAGGCATTGATCCTGGCCCCCACTCGTGAGCTCGCACTCCAGGTCGCATCCGAGCTCCACCGCGCGGCCGGGGGGTTGACCCTGGTCTCTGCGGTCTACGGCGGCGTCCCGATCAAGGAACACATGATGGCCGCGCAGTGGTCGGCGCTGCTGGTCGGCACGCCGGGGCGGGTCCGCGATCTGCTGGAGCGCGGCGTGTTACGCCTGGACAACATCAAGACGGTGGTCCTGGATGAGGCGGACGAGATGCTCGATATGGGCTTCAAGAACGATCTCGAGTTCATCCTCGATGCGGCTCGCAGTCGCAAGCAGACGCTCCTGTTCTCGGCCACATTCCCCAAGGACATCCTGGCCCTTGCCCGCAAGTACATGCACGAGGCCAAGCGACTCCAGGCGGAGCCGGCCGAACGCACCCCGACGGAGATCACTCACCGGGCTGTCCTCACGGCCGCCGAGAGGCGCCTCGAGACGTTGATCGATGTCCTCAAGGCCGAGCGACCCGAGTCTTGCATCATCTTCTGCCAGACGAAGAGCGAGACGCCCTGGTTGGCGCGCAAGCTCAAGGCGGTGGGTTTCTCTGCCGACTGCTTGCACGGCGACATGAACCAAGGGCAGCGTTTTTCCGTGCTCGAAGCCTATCGGGCCGGGAGTATCCAGATTCTCGTCGCGACCGAGGTGGCTGCCCGCGGGCTCGACGTCGCCGGCGTCAGCCACGTCATCAACTACGAGGTTCCGCAGAGCATCGAGCACTACGTCCACCGCAGCGGCAGGACGGGGCGCGCTGGCAAGAGGGGGACGTCGATCACCCTGGTATCGCCACGGGAGGAGCGCAGCTACGCCCGGATCGAGGCGGCCATCGGGAGCCCGCGGCCGGCGGCGCCAATCGTGCCGGAGCAGGTTCAGGTCGAGACCGCAGTCAGGGCTCGGCCACCCCAGGTTCGCAGGGGCCCGTCTCTCGAGGAGTTCGTCGGCTTTGCCGGCAAGCGCGCCGAGGCCCACCTTGCCCTGGCTCGTCACCTGCTCCACACGGCGGATCCCGTCACCCTCGTGGCGGCCTTGCTCGCGGACCATCCCCTGGTCCAGGTGGGCGAGTCCCGGCCCGCCGGTGTGGAATCTGCGCCCAAGGTCCGGCGGCGGGCCGTTTCCTGAGCGGAGTCTCGGCGAAGACTTGCGCGGTCTTGATTGGATTTAGCCTCGGCTTAGCTGCGAGCTAACCTTGACTTTACCGAGGCCGAAGTCCTCCGGACGATAAAGAGGGAAAGACTCGCATCGCTGGAGGAAACTGTGACGCTCCAAGTCCGCCCGCGCCCCGTACGACGCCACCTCGTGGCGTCTCTGGCGGTGCTGGCCGTGGCGGGGGGAAGCCTTGTCTCCGGGTGCGGCAACGTGCAGCTTGCCGGTGTCTCGGATCCGAGCGCGACCGTGCCGGCTGTCGCCGAGGCTCAGCAAACCGAGCCGCAGATCGTCACCCCGACCCCGGTTCCCGCGCAGACCTACAACCCGCCCCTCCAGGTGGGCCAGCTTACCGCGGTCGTTTCGAGTTTCGAGAAGCCCGGGTTCTTGGGCTTCATGGGGACCGCCACGGCGCACGTCACGGTATCCAATCCGACCCAGGTTCCCCTGACCGGGACCTTGACGGTCCAGTTCACCGACAGCGGTTCTCCAAAGGGCGACCCGCAGACGCAGCAGGTATCGACTCTCGATGCAGGCCAGAGCCAGGAGTACGATTTCACCTACGCCGCAAGCTTCCACTTCATCGACGGTGCCAGCGTATCGGTGTCGACCACCGCTTCCGCGGGTAGCACCGGAACAACCGGGGTCCCGAACCTCAGCGGGAGCAGCGCCTACGGTTCGCTTACGGGCTCCACATACAGCTCGGGCACCCAGGTCGGATTGCAGGGAGCGCCTGGATACTGACCCTGCCCGCTCCGGCTCGCTTCGGTGTTACAATTAACCGCCGGATAGCGACGGAGGAAACTTGGATATGAAGCTCTTCTTGGATACGGGCAACCTGCAGGAAATTCGCGAGGCTGCCTCGTGGGGCGTTCTCGACGGTGTTACCACCAACCCCTCGTTGGTGGCCAAGGAGGGGTTGGTCGACTTCAAGGACCTGATCCTCGAGATCACGTCTCTCGTGCCCGGCCCCGTCAGTGCGGAGACCATCTCCCTGGACGCCCCTGGGATGATGAAAGAAGCCCGGGATTTCGCCAAGTGGGCGCCGAACGTCTACGTAAAGGTTCCATGTACGATCGAGGGCCTCAAGGCGGTCAAGGAATGCAAGGCGGAAGGCATCCACACCAACGTCACGCTCGTGTTTTCGGCCAACCAGGCTCTGCTGGCTGCCAAGGCCGGCGCCTCGCTGGTTAGCCCCTTCATCGGGCGCATCGACGACGAAGGCTGGGAGGGCATGGGCCTCATCGAGGAAATCGTGCAGATCTACTCCAACTACGACTTCGACACGGAGGTCCTCGTGGCCTCGGTGCGGCACCCGCTCCACGTTACCCAGGCGGCGAAGCTCGGGGCTGATATCTGCACCATGCCCTTCAAGGTGCTCAAGCAGATGTACCATCATCCGCTGACCGACGCCGGCCTGGAGAAGTTCCTCAAGGACTGGCAGAGCCGCAAGCAACCCGTTGCCGTCCGCTAGACCCGCGCCCTTTTCGCCGGGCAGATCGGCTTTTCCCCTGTGCCAGGGGCCTCTTGCAGAAGGGGCCCCTGGCTTTTTGCTTCGCTTGCAGGGGGTCGGGTCGTGCGAGCGTGCTGGAACCCGGAGCGCTCGGGGCTTTTTTGACAAGGTCCCGCCTGCCTGGTAACATAAAGACGACCTTCACGGCCGACACCCGGTGGCGGGTGTGAGCATGGATCGGCAGCTTGTCCCGCGCCTTCCGTGCCGTGCGGCCTCTCAAATACGCAACGCAGCAACGTCTTGCCAGTGCTGGAGGCCTTTTTGCGGTCTGAAACCCTGCTGAACGCCGACGACGACGCACCCAGGATCGGAACCTTCCGGTACGACGAAGCCGGGCCGGCCACGGTTCCCCTCAACCTTGCGGGCCTGTCGGACCGTTCAGCTGGCCGCCCGCATCCATCGCACGGGTTGGGCCTGTTGCAGGCGCTTCCTTTCTCGCTCGAGAGTCTCGTGGACCGGCCAGTCGGTACGGTGACCTCTGACGGGCCGGAGCTTGGCGTGCTCCGTTTCCAGCCAGGGCTGTACGCAGGGAGCCCCCTCCAGGAGTACCGGGCGCGACGGCGTCGTAATGATTTCGTGGGTCGAATCGTCCTGGGTGTTCTCGGGGTGGCCGTGGCTCTGCCCGTAGGCTACCTGGCCCTGAGCGGGCATCCGTCGGCCAATCGCGCCATGCATCCCGCGGTGCACGCGGGTTTCCAGGCCGGAGTGACGGCTCGCCCGGTCGCGCCGGGACCGGCGGTGTACGTCGTCCAGACGGGGGATATCCTGGGCCGGATCGCCGAGCGTCAGCACATCCGCCTCAAGGCGCTGCTGGCGGCCAACCACCTGGACTCCAAGGCGACGCTTCGCATCGGCGAACGGCTCGTGATCCCGGCGGCCGCGGCATCGAGCCCCATGCTCACGACCGCTCCGGCTCGATCCTCGGCGGCCGGTACCGGAACCGGGGCCGTTCCGGTTGCGGTCGGCCCGCTGGCCAGTGCGGCCCGATCCGCGGCGGGCGCCGGCTCGCGGGCGTCGGCCGGGCAGGCCCGGGGCGTCCGGATGCCAGGGGCGCCGGCCTTTTCCGCGAAGCACTATGTCGTCCCTGCAGGGGTTCACGACCCGGCGATCGTTGCGCATCGGTTCGGTCTGTCGACGAACACCCTCTTGGCTGCCAATCACTTGGTGCCGGGCGATCGGCTCAAAGCCGGGCGGACGCTTCTCATCCCGCCAGCCGATGGTTACTACCACACGGTGGTTCCGGGCGATACGATCGCTCGCTTCCTCGAGCGGCGCCACATCGATCGCGAGACCTTCGCGCGCTACAACCCCGGGGTAACGGTGCTCCACCACCGGGAGCTGGTTTTCCTGCCGGGCGATCCGCCGGTGATCGAGCGGCCGCGACGCGCAAGGGCGAAGTTCCGCGGCTACCGCCCGCACTCGAAGTTCGTGCGGGGGCATCGCGGTCTGTTCGGGGCCTTGGGGCGTGCCCTGGACTCGGTCTTCCGGTGGCCGCTGCCCGAGGATCACGACATCACGAGCCCGTTCGGCCGCAGGGGCAAGGGATTCCATGAGGGAGTCGACATCGGGGCTCCCATGGGCACCCCGATCGACGCGGCCAAGGGGGGGGTGGTGATCCGGGCCGGCTGGGAGTCCGGCTACGGGGAGTCCATCGACATCAGTGACGGCGGCGGCGTCATGACCCGCTATGCCCACGCCTCGAAGCTCCTGGTCCACGATGGCGAGCGCATACATGCCGGTCAGGAGATCGCGCGCGTCGGGATGACCGGAGATGCGACCGGACCTCATTTGCACTTCGAGGTTCGGATCCACGGCCGGCCGATCAACCCCATGAAGGTTCTCTAGCAGGGAGCCCGCCCGGAAGGGATCGGGCCCGAGAGGTCAAACGGGGCCCGGTTGCGCAGCGCAGCGGCCGCGCAGAGGGACCCGTTCAAACTGCAAAAGGTCTAGCAGGGAGCCCGCCCGGAAGGGATCGGGCCCGAGAGGTTAAACGGGGCCCGGTTGCGCAGCGCAGCGGCCGCGCAGAGGGACCCGTTCAAACTGCCGGCCGCGTTCAAGCGTTCTGCGCGCGCCTGCGCGTCAGCGGCAACCGGGCAAGAGCAGCTTGAGGGTTCCGGCCGAAACGTGGCGAATCCCCCCCCGTTCGGCGACCCGGCGGATCAGCTCGAGCCGAGCCTTTCGGTTGCGTACCTGCATTGCGAAGGGCTTGCCAGGCTTGACGCGCGCCATCAGGGGATCCGCCTCCTCATCTGGAACCAGCGGTGACGCTCTGCCTGAAACTGGCGAGTCGCCACCTGGGTTCTGCGAGAGCTCCCCGCTCCCGCCTTTCGAACTGGCCATACCCTAGCTTACTTAACGGTCTCTTGTCAAGCCCGGATCGGCTCTGGACGGGCCTTTACAAGGATTTACACCCCGAGGCCGTCAAGAGCCGAACCATCTACTTCGCATGGACTGCTGGATGGGCGTCGTTGTTCCGCCGCCGCGCAGTCCTCAGAAGCGCTCCTTGATGCGCAGGGCCAGACGGTCGGGATAATCGCTTCCGGCACCGTCGACGCCCGAGTCCAGGGCCCGATCGATCTCGGCCAAGGTATTGGCCGTCCACGTGAAGGCGCCGAGCCCGGCCGCGTGCGCCTCCCGGACGACCTCCGGGGTGAGCATGGCGATGGAAGGCCAGATGGAGTCGGCCCTGGCGGATCGGGCGGCCGAAACCGGATCGACCAGGCGCGCGTGATACAGGATGCCGGTAGCCAGCTCAGGGCACAGGACCTTGGCTTCGCGTACGGCGAGGTGGTCGAAGCTGATGACCATCGTGCGCTCGATCATGCTGGCCGCAGCGATCGCGGCGACGACCTTGACGGCGATATCGGGGTAGAACACCGGCCCGTTTTTGATCTCGACGACGATCCCGAGCGCCCCTGGATCGCCCCGGGTCCCTTCGCCCGCTTGCCGAGCCACCCAGGCCAGCAGGTCGGCCAGCCGGGGAACTCCCCGGCCGTCGCCGAGATCGAGATGCGCCAGATCGTCGGCCGTCAGGTCCTGCACCCGGCCCGTCTTCGAGGTGGTGCGATCCACGGTTTCGTCGTGAATGACCACCACCTGTCCATCCCGGGAAAGATGCACGTCGCACTCGACGAGGTCTGCCCCGAGAGCGGCCCCTTTTTCGAAGGCGGCCATGGAGTTCTCGGGGGCGTGGCCGCGAGCGCCGCGGTGGCCGATGACGGCGGGGCGCCCCAAGGGGCCGAGACCCGAGCGCATGGTCTGGACGCTTGTCAGGGCGTGGTCCCTGTGTTCGGCAGGCCCGATCCAGCCAAGCCGGGATCACCCTGGACCGAGGCGAGGAGCCGGAGCTTGAGCTCCTCGGGGACGGGGACCGCCTTGCGATTGGCATGGTCGTAGGCGACGAGCACGACCCGTGCGTTGGCCACGAGGCGATCGCCGCAGGTGATCTCGGACGCGAGCGCGAAGCTGCGGCTCCGCATGTCGTCGACGCGCACCGAGATATCGAGCTCCTCTTGGAAATAAGCGGGGGACCGGTAGTCGATCTGGATCGAGGCCACGATGAACGGGATGTCCGCGAGGCTGGCCCCCTGCGTCAGGGAAAAAAGCCAGTGCGAGCGAGCTTCTTCGAGAAAGGTCAGATAGACGGCGTTGTTGACGTGGCCGAAGGCATCGCAGTCCCGGAACCGGACCGTGAGCTTGTGCTGGTAAGGAGCCATTTTGCCATTTTACCTGGCCAGCGCGCCACGAGGTGACGGACCACCAACGCGAAGGGAAGCCCGGGAAGGGGGCCCCGGGCTTCTTCAGGAAGGGGAGGGAGGGTGGGAATCCTTACGCGTTCCATGATGGCGGGAGGCGCTTTCTGCCAGGTGGCGGCTCGGTTAAACTCATGTGTCGCAGGCAGATGCCCGGATCGCCATTCACCTCGATCTGCCGGGGCGAGCGCTGTGCGCCCGGCTACCGCGGAAGCTCGATGGCCGCGAACATGCGGCCGGCGTCGAGGCCGTCCCTGCGGTACGAGAAGAGCAGATCCGGGCGGCAGATCGTGCAGAGCCCCGAGTCGTGAATATTTTCGGACCCGACGCCCGCAGCCCGGAGCTGGCGCCGGAGGACCACGGGAAGGTCGACGTGCCAGCGCCTGGGACCCTGCCCCAGCCAGCCCTCGCGGTCGTCCTCGGGCGGGGGAGAGATCTCCTCGAGGGCTGCCACGACCTCGTCCCCGACCTCGTAGCAGCACTTGCGGGCCGCCGGCCCGATGGCGGCCAGGATGTCGGCAGGGGCGACTCCCAGCCGGGCCAGGGCGACGATGGCGGCGGGCAGGACGCCCGCTACCGTCCCGCGCCATCCTGAGTGCACGGCTGCGACGGCCCGTCCCTCGATGTCAGCGAGCAACACCGGCACGCAGTCAGCCACCTGTGCCCCGATGGCGAGCCCGGGTGTTGCAGTGGCCAGGGCGTCGCCACGTGCATTCGGGGCCAGATCGGGCCGGGAGACGACAACGACCTCGTTGCCGTGGACCTGATCGAGGGCGAGCCAGGGACCGCTCAGGCCCGCAGCCGCGGCGAATCGCCGGCGGTTCTCGGCGACGGCGGCGGGATCGTCGCTCTTGTCGGCGGCAAGGTTGAGGGTGGCGAATGCACCCCTGCTCACGCCACCCAGGCGCGTCGAGAATCCGTGCGCGCAAGGAATCGCCCGGCACCGCAGGGCCTGGCCGCCTTCGGAGAGGTCCCAGCCGGGCCCGAGCGTCGTCGCGATCGCGGCGACCTTCGGGAAGGCTGCGTCGGTCGGATCCATCACCGGATCCCGGAGAGCCGGCCGCCGACGGCCCCTGCGCAACGGGGGCAGAGTTCCTGATGCGCCGGGTCCTGGCCGATCGTGGGAAGGATCAGCCAGCACCGGGCGCACTTGGCCCCGGGTGCCGGCTGGACCGAGACCTCGGTGCCGGCGATCTTGACCTGGGAAACGTTGAGCGCCTCGCGCAGGACCGCTTCGGGATCGCCGGTCGAAAAATCGAGGCTCTCCATGGCGGGGACGGTGACGAGCGCATCCACGGCCGATCCGATGAGTTTCTGCTGGCGCGCCGCTTCGAGGGCCTTGTTGACCTTCTCCCGGAGTTCCAGCACCCGCGCCCAGCGCTCGGCGAGCCCGGGATCGCGCCAGCGCTCCTCGACCTCCGGGAAGTCGAGCAGGAACACGCTGGCCGGGGATGGCTCGGTCTTGAAGGGAAGGTGCTGGTAGATGTCCTCGGCAAGATGCGAGAGAACCGGCGCGATGAGCCGCATCAAGCGCATGAGGATCTGGTGCAGCACACCTTGGGCCGCACGCCGGCCCGGAGCAGCCTCGGCCGAGGCGTACAGGCGATCCTTGATCGCGTCGAGGTAGAAACTCGATAGATCGACGACGCAGTAGTTCTGGATCAGGCTGTAGAAACCGTTGTACTCGTAGGCCTCGAAGAAGCCCCGAACCTCCTGGGTGACCTCTTGCAGCCGGTGCAAGGCGAACCGGTCGATCTCCTGAAGCTGCGCATCCGGAACTGCCATCGTGCGCGGATCGTAGTCCGCCAGGTTGGCGAGGAGGAAGCGCGCCGTATTGCGGATCTTGCGGTAGACCTCGGCGAGCTGCTGCAGGATCCCCTCGCCGATCTTGACGTCCTCGGTGTAGTCCACGCTCGAGACCCACAGCCGCAGGACATCCGCGCCATACTTCTCGAGGACCTGGTAGGGGTCCACGACGTTGCCGAGCGATTTGCTCATCTTGCGACCTTGCGGATCGAGAGCAAATCCGTGCTTGATCACCATGCGGTACGGCGCCTGGCCCCGCGTCGCGACGGCCGTCAAGAGCGAGGACTGGAACCAGCCGCGGTACTGATCGGAACCTTCGAGGTAGAGATCGGCCGGCCAGCCCAGCTCGCGCCGGGCGCACACCGCCTCGTGGGTGACGCCGGAGTCGAACCAGACATCCATGATGTCCTTTTCCTTGCGGAAGGCCCCGTGGCCACACTTGCCACAGCGCGTGCCGGCCGGCAGGAGGTCGGCCGCATCGCGCTGCCACCAGGCATCCGAACCCTCCTGGGCAAAGATGGCTGCAACCGTGGCGGTCGTCTCGGGGGTGATGAGCGGGGTGTCGCACGACTGGCAGTAGAAGACCGGGATCGGCACGCCCCAGGTGCGTTGCCGCGAAACACACCAGTCGGTGCGATTTTCGACCATGTTCGAAATGCGGAGCTCGCCATAGGCAGGATGCCAGCGCACCTGACGGATCTCGTCGAGGGCCTGTTGACGGAAACCCTCGATGGAGGCAAACCATTGCTCGGTGGCCCGGAAGATGATGGGCTTGTGGCAGCGCCAGCAGTGCGGGTAGCTGTGGGTGATGGTGTCCGAGGCGAGCAGCCGGCCGAGTTCCTCGAGCCTGGACAAAACGATCGGGTTGGCCTTGGCATAGAATTGCCCGGCCACCAGCTCGCCCGCTTCGGAAGTGAAGACCCCCCGATCGTCGAGCGGGGCGAAGACCTTCAACTTGTATTGCTGCCCGACCACATAGTCGTCCTGGCCGTGTCCCGGCGCCGTGTGCACCAGGCCGGAACCGCTCTCGAGGGTCACGTGGGGGCCGAGGATGACCGGCGACTCGCGGTCCAGGAACGCGTGACGGTAAGTGGAATGCTCGAGTTCCCGGCCCTTGAACCGGACGTCGGTGGGTCTGGCTCCGGCAAGGGCCGCGGCCTCCGTGACCGCGTGGACCCTGTCCTGGGCCACCACCAGATCCCCGTGGTCGGTTTCAATGACGGTGTAGTCGAAATCCGGGTTCACGGCGATCGCCAGGTTGGCCGGCAAGGTCCACGGGGTGGTGGTCCAGATCACCAGGTAGACCGATCTACCCGCGGCCAGGCGATCCTTGAGCTGCGGTACCGCGCTGTGGAGCAACGGAAACTCGACGTAGATCGACGGCGAGACATGGTCCTCGTACTCCACTTCGGCCTCGGCCAGCGCCGTCACGCACGTCGAGCACCAGTAGACGGGCTTGAGGCCCTTGTAGATATGCCCCTTGGCCGCCATCTCACCGAACACGCGGATCTGGGCGGCTTCGAACTCTGGCTGCATCGTTATGTAGGGATGATCCCAGTCCCCGAAGACTCCCAGCCGCCTGAAGGCCGTATGCTGGCCAGAAATGCTCTTTTGCGCGAATTCTCGGCAGAGCGAGCGGATCTCGAGCGGTGCGAGGGCTTTGTTTTGATCCTTGAGCTCCTTGAGGGCCGCGATCTCGGTAGGAAGCCCGTGGGTGTCGTAGCCAGGGACGAAGGGTGTGTAATAACCGAGCAGTGCCCGGTGCTTGACCACCATGTCCTTCAAGATCTTGTTCAGTGCGTGCCCGATGTGGATCTTGCCCGAGCTAGAGTACGGAGGGCCGTCGTGGAGAAGAAATCGCGGCCCACCCTTGCGGCTCGCCAGGAGCTGCTCGTACACGCGCTCGCGATCCCAGAACGCCTGCAACTCGGGCTCGCGAACCGCGGCGTTGGCGCGCATGGGAAAGGCCGTGACGGGAAGATTGAGGGTGCTCTTGTAATCCAAGACGAGCTCCTAACAAGCGAGTGGCACCCTCATTCTACCAAGACGCCGTCGCAGAAAGCCCAATGCGGCCTCCCTGGCGCGTCTCGAGGCTACCGAGGGCGAATGATGTTGCGCAGGAACTCGGGAATGTCGGCCGAGCTGGGCCCGTCGTTGTGAGCGACGCTCGGAGCCGCCGGGTGGCGGAGGATGGTCTTGGCTGCGACCTCGATCTCGGTAGCCACGGCCGCCTGCGGTTGCGGCCTGGCAAAGCCCTCGAACCCGGTGGCGATGACCGTGACGTGGACCTGGCCGGCCAGCTTCTCGTCGAAGACGGCGCCGAAGATGATGTTGGCATCGGCCGAGGCCTCGTCGTGGACGACCTTGAGGGCCTCGTTGACCTCGTGCATCGTGAGCTCGTCCTGGCTGCCGCGGATGTTGAAGATGACGCCCGTGGCACCTCGGAACGAGGTCTCGAGCAGGGGCGAGGCCACGGCCATGCGGGCGGCTTCGATGGCACGTCCCTCGCCCGAAGCCACGCCGATGCCCATCAGGGCCGTGCCCGCATCGGCCATGACCGTGCGGATGTCGGCAAAATCGACGTTGATGTATCCCGGGGTGGTGATGATGTCGCTGATGCCCTGGACGCCCTGACGCAGCACATCGTCGGCCATGCGGAAGGCGTCCTTGAAGGTGAGCTTGTTACCGCTTTCCTCCACCAGGCGCTCGTTGGGGATGACGATCAGCGTGTCGACGCGCTCCATCAGGCGCTCGATGCCGACCATCGCGCAGCGCTCCCGGGTCTTGCCCTCGAACGCGAAGGGCCGGGAAACGACGCCGATGGTCAGAGCTCCGAGCTCGCGAGCCACCTCGGCGACGACCGGAGCCGCTCCGGTGCCGGTCCCACCGCCCATGCCGGCCGTAATGAACACCGCCTCGGCGCCCTCGAGCGCCGCCATGATGTCGTCCCGGCTCTCCTCGGCGGCCTTGTAGCCGATCTCGGGATTGCCTCCGACGCCACGGCCACGGGTCAGCTTCTGGCCAACCTGGAGTCGGTGATCGGCCTGCGAGTTGGTAAGGGCCTGGACGTCGGTATTGATCGACCAGAACTCGACGCCGTTGAGCGAGCTGGCAATCATATGGTTGACGGCGTTGCCACCCGCGCCGCCCACGCCAATCACCTTGATATTGACGTCCTGGGAGGTCTCGACACTTTCGAACACGACTGGGGCCCCCTTCGTCACGCGGTCCAGAACCGGCTTAGCAACAAGCGGCGAATCTTGGCGAGGTTCTCGAAGATCCGGACGCCGAAAACAACGATAGCGGCCAGGTAAAGATCGATCCCGAGCTTGTCGCCCAGGAAGGTGAGGCCGGCGGCCAGGAGGGTGTTGGCTGTGAATCCACTGATGAAGACCAGCAGATCGAACCTCATCTCCATGCCGGATCGGATGCCGCCGAGGCCGGTGTCCAGGGCCGCAAGGATGGCCACCGCCACGTACTTCGACCACGCCGGTGGAATGGTGAAAGGGCTCAGCGCCCCGATCAGCACCCCAACCACCAGCGCTCCGACGACCAGGAGAAATCCCTTCACGACGTCGTCACCTTGGCGGTATCCGGCCTGGCGTACTTGAAGATGGTGCTTCCCGTGTACGCCGGAATCACCACCTTGGACTGCTTTGCAATGTTAACTTGTATGCCATAGAACTGCAAGTACTCGACGATTCCGCCTCGCATGGTCAAGGCAGTGGCCATGGTATCAGGGTTTCCGATGGCCTTGACGAGGAAAGGCGGCGCCACGCGAGTTCGGTTGATGAGAATGGTGCTTCCCGCGCAGGCGATCTCCGTGGTATCGACCAGGCGCTGGCCGTTGACCGCGACGGCCTCGGCTCCGGCGCTCTTGAGCTCGTTGACCAGGCGCAGCAGGTCATCGTTGTGAACGATGGACAGGTTGGGGTCCTCGCCACGCTCCAGGGGCTTGCTGGAGTCGTTGATCGTGACGTCGACACCTGGCCCCATGAGCGGCACCTCGTCCATGTTGCTGGTATCCTCGGCCGCCATCGGCCCCAGGCGCTTGCCGTCCGCGAGCGCCTCGATCTGCTGGCGCATGCCGGACACCTCACGTTCGAGGTCGGCCCGCTGCTGGTCGCTCTCCTTGAGCATCACGACCAGCTCCTCGGCTCTCCGGCTGGGGAGTTCGTCCAGGGCGAATCCGGCCTGGCTCTTGATCTGGGTGGACAGCAGCACGCCGACCGTCAGCGCGATCACGGTGACCGGCAGTTGCCACTTGTCCATGCTGCCCATTGTCCGTACCCGGCGTAGGTTCCTCTTCGGAACGGCCCGTGACCCTGAAGGCGGGGGCATCTGGGAACCTCACGTCCACGTATTCTAGCGTTTTCCCGGTGCCTTCGGCGAGCGGAAGGATGCGCGCGAGGGCCCGAAACTTCGACTTCAGCGCGTGGTCGTCCCCGAGCTTGAGATCGAAGGCGCCGCTCGTGGCCGTTTCGATGCGCGCCGAGAGCCGGCTAAGGTCCCCCAGGTCGACCGTGCCGGTGGCACCCGGTGGCCAGGCTGCGAGGAGGCCCAGAAATGCCGCACGGGCGCTCAAGGACAGCGGAATGCGCGGTACCCGGGCGGACAGCCGAACCGGCAGTACGTGATGGGAAACGAAGGCCTGGCCGGTCTCGTCGAGATACCACAGGCCGGCTGCCTTCTTCGGACCCGTCGTCGCGACCCTGGCCTCGGGTTGGCGCTCGATCACGCGGACCTGGAT
Source organism: bacterium (assembly GCA_021781555.1). GTDB lineage: Bacteria > Cyanobacteriota > Sericytochromatia > S15B-MN24 > VGJW01 > JAJXWQ01. The sequence continues at coordinate 3,653 of JAJXWQ010000063.1, read as the reverse complement.
GCGGGCCGGGAAGAGCCAGCGGCTGACTTCGACCCGCTGGATCGATCCGAAGCGGGCGAGCCTGGAGCGGATCGTCGCCGGGTCGATGAGGAAAAGCGGCTTCCCGAGAGGGCGCGGCAGGCGAGCGGCGATGTCCTCGGTCGTGACCGCCTGGTTGCCGGAGATGATGTAACGACCGTGCCACCGCCATTGGGGAGCTCGCCACGCGGCCACGAGGCCGCCGGCGATCAGCAATCCATAGAACGTCGCCAGGGTTCGCCTCACTACCAGGCGCGTCCTGCGGTTCGTCGGGGCGAAATCGCCAGGTCGCCTCGAGCTCATCGGGCGAGCACGAGACCCACGCCGCGGACCTCGGGAATCAGCTCGATCTGGTAGGTGGCGGCGACCCGATCCTGGACTTCGTGAATGAGCGCGAGGATATCACGAGCGGTCGCAGATCCCGTGTTGATGATGAAGTTGGCGTGGATCGGCGAGACCTGGGCTCCTCCGATCGCCACCCCCTTGAGTCCCACCGCCTCGATCAGTCGACCGGCCGAATCGCCCGGGGGATTGCGAAAGACGGATCCCGCGCTCGGTTCCCGGGGCTGGCGCTCGCGACGCCAGCGGGCCAGCTCCAGGATCTCCTGACGGATGTCTGCCGCCGGCTGCGGGCGGACCCGGAAGGCGGCCTCGAGGACGATCCCTCCCCCGCCCTGGAGAGCGCAGTGACGGTAGCGCATCCCGAGCTCCGCCGGGGTTTTCCAGGCGATCGTGCCATCCTTCTGGAGGATCCGGGCGCCCAGGAGGACCTCGGAGGTCTGGGCGCCATGGGCTCCCGCGTTCATGAAGACGGCCCCCCCGACCGATCCCGGGATCGACGACAGGAAGGCGATCCCACCGAGTCCGGCCGCCATGGCGGCGCTCACGACCGCGGAGCTGGAGGCGCCGGACTGTGCCAGGACGTAATCGCCGTCAAAAGACGGGGTGTCGGAGCCTCGACCACCGACCTCGACCGCGTGCCAGCTCCCGCACATTCGCAGCGCCAGTCCCGCGAAGCCCGCGTCGGCAACCAGGAGGTTGCTGCCGCGGCCCATCACGAACCACGGGAGCCCGGAGTGCTCGGCAGCGTCGATGTGCCCGAGCAGATCCTCGACGGACGCCGGTTCGGCGTAGCGCAGTGCGGGCCCTCCTACGCGCCACGTCGTCAGGGGAGCCAGCGGGCGCTGGGCGATCGCGACGGCCATGCTTCCCCTCAGGTGCTTGCCGGGGCCACCGCGAGAAAAGACGGCAGGAACGGCGTTGTCGGGCGGATCAAGCGGGAGAGACCGAGACGGCCTCCTCGAGAAGTTGGAGCTGCGCCAGGAGCGGCTCGGCGACCTTGCCGACGTTGCCGGCGCCCATCAGGAGTACCACATCTCCGGGCCGAATGACCTGGAGCAGGCCCCCGGTCGCCTGGTCGTGATCCGGCCAGTAATGCACCTCGAGCCTGGGGCAGCGAGCCTTGACGCGGGCCTCCAGGGCAGCCGAGGTGACGCCGTTGGGAGCCTCACCGGCCGAGTAGATGTCCATCAACCCGAGGCCTGCTGCGCCCTCGAAGCAAGCTGCGAAATCCTCCATCAGGGCGGCCGTGCGGGAGTAGCGGTGCGGCTGGAAGAGGATCCATACCGGGCGCTTGAGAAGCCTGGCGGCCTCGAGCGTGGCGCGGATCTCGGACGGGTGATGGCCGTAGTCCTCGAAGACCTGGATCCCCGCTGCGGTGCCGCGGGCCTGGAAACGTCGGCCGACTCCCGAAAAACGCGCCAGGCCGAGGCGGATCGCCTCCGGGCTCAAGCCGCAGAGCTGGGCCACGGCGATCGCGGCAGTGGCGTCGGCGACGTTGTGCCGGCCCGGGACCGAAAGCTCGTAGCGTTCGCCATTGACCACGAAATCCGAGCCGCTGCCCGCAAGCTGCTCGGAGCTGATGCAAAAGTCGGCCTCCGGGCTCCAGCCGTACGTGATGGCTCGCCGGCCAATGCGCTCGAGGAGGCGGCGGACTCCGGGATCGTCGACGCAGGCCACGACCTGGGCGTCGTTCGGCAGGCGATCGATCCAGGTGGCGATCGTATCGACGATATCCTCGAGATCCCGGTAGTGATCGAGGTGGTCGCACTCAAGGTTCGTCACGACGGCCCACTTCGCGGAAAGGCGCAGGACCGAGCGATCGGACTCGTCCGCCTCGGCGACCAGGAGGTCGCTATGGCCGGTCCGGGCATTGCCCCCGATCCAGGGGACCTCCCCGCCCACCAGGATCGTGGGATCGAGCCCGCCCTCGAGGAGCAGGGTGCCGATCATGGCCGAGGTGGTGGTCTTGCCGTGGGTTCCCGTGACGGCGACGCTCCTGCCGGAAGCCATCAGGGCCGCCAGGATCTCGCTACGGTGGAGGATGGGGATGCCGGCCTGCCGAGCGGCCAGGACTTCCGGATTGTCGGGGGCTACCGCCGTCGAAACGACCAGGCCGATATCCGCGGGCCGCGAACCACCATCGATTCCCGGGACATTGGCCCGAGCATGGCCTATCGCGACGGGAATTCCGCTGGCTTGCAGCCGCGACACGATAGCGGAAGGCTGAACGTCCGATCCGGAGACGATCCCCCCCTTATCCTTCCAGACGGTCGCGAGGGCGCTCATGCCGACCCCGCCGATCCCGACGAAGTGGAGTTGCGAGGGAATGGTCACTCTCCGTCCTTTCGGTGAGTGCGAGGCGCCCGATCCGGCGGCAGAACCCCCCGGTGGGGAATTACAAGCCCTTTATACCACGGGCGGGAGGTCGGCCGTTCCGGTAATCAGGGTCTTGCGACGATTGATCCCAGATCCGCCGGAGGATACACTCGGTCGTTTGGCCAAATCGTATCGTCGTGTGCGCGATTCTACGATCGGCTGCCAACCGTCCGATTATGAGCGCCTGACGGCCGACACTAAGTGAGGAGCGTCACCGGCTCGGACGGCTGTCAGGGTGTCCTGGCCGGCCCCAGCTGGAGCTTGCTGCCAGCGTATCGCTCTCGGAAGCCAACGGTGTCATCCACTCGTCATGGGCGATCCGCACCCCGCCGCGATCCGAGCGGTTTCGCACTGAATAGTGACCGCGAACCTGGATTCGGTCTAACATGTGCCTTCGTGAGCCATATGTCGCTTTCGCCGACCGATCTCGAGCGGTACGGCCGCCAGGTGTTACTTCCCGAAGTCGGTCTGGCTGGCCAGGCCAGGCTGAAGCAGTCCAAGGTGCTTTGTGTCGGTGCCGGCGGGCTGGGATCGCCGGCGGCGCTGTACCTGGCGGCTGCGGGCGTGGGAACGCTCGGTCTGGTGGACTTCGACCCGGTAGAGCTCACCAATCTCCACCGCCAGGTCCTGTACGATGTCACGGACCTGGGGGCACCCAAGGTCGAGGCGGCCCGGCGGCGGCTTTCCGCCCTCAACCCCGAGATCCGGGTCGTGGCGCATGACCTGGAACTTGGCCCCGAGAACGCCCGCGAGATCCTTTCGGACTACGATGTCGTGATCGACGGCTCGGACAATTTCGCCACCCGGTACCTGGTCAACGACGTCTGCGTCGCGCTCGGGAAGGCCGATGTGTGGGCGTCGGTCTTTCGCTTCGAGGGGCAGGTGTCCGTGTTCGACGCGAGCCAGGGTCCCTGTTA
>JAJXWQ010000152.1 GCA_021781555.1 bacterium | reverse complement strand
TTCAGGCGGTGCCGGTAACGCAGCTCGGCGGACCGGCATTGCTCGCGCAGAAGGCCCTGCGCGGCCTCGGTCTGCTCGGCCATCTCCCGGCCTACGGCCGTGTAGCCAGGGACACGCAAGCGCGCATCCTGCACTCCCATTTTGGCGACGCGGCGTGGCGAGATTCCAAGCTGGCGGCGGCTCTGGATCTCTTGCACGTCGTGACCTTCTACGGGCTGGACGTCAACCTCCTGCCCACGCAGGACCCGGCCTGGATCGAACGCTACGGCGAGGTCTTCGGTAGCGCTGCCGCCGTGCTTTGCGAGGGGCCGCACATGGCAAGGCGCGTCACCGGTCTTGGCTGTCCGCCCCAGAAGGTCCACGTACACCACCTCGGCGTCGAGGTCCGAGGAATTCCGTTCAGCCCCCGCACGCTCGACGCTGGCGCTCCGCTGCGGGTTCTGGTCGCGGCCAGCTTCCTGGAGAAAAAAGGCATCCCCGACGCGATCCGGGCCGTCAGCCGGGCGGCCCGGCAGGTGCCGATCGAGCTCACCATCGCCGGGGACGCGATCAGATCGGCCCGGAGCCAGGCGGAGAAGGGCCGTATCGAGGCGGCCCTGGCCGGCTCTGGACTCGGTAGCCGGGTGCGGCTCCTCGGCCTTTTGCCCCGCGGGCGCCTGCGGGAGGAGGCCCGGTCACATCACATCTTCCTTGCACCCAGCGTCACCGCCTCGGATGGGGATACCGAGGGTGGCGCGCCGGTGACGATCCTCGAGATGATGGCCTCCGGCATGCCGGTGGTCGCGACGACCCACTGCGACATCCCGGAACTCCTCGGCGCCGACCTTGCCGGCCTGCTGGCGCCCGAACACGACATCGACGCGCTCGCTCGCAGCCTCCTGCAGCTCGCCCGAGCGCCCGAGCGCTGGCCGGAGCTGGGGTGCGCTGCCCGCGCCCGCGTGGAGGCCGATTTTGACGTCGTGACCCAGGGATACAGGCTCGGGGCCCTGTACCGGGATCTCCTGGAGGGCCCGCGATGACTTGCCAGCGCCCTGCCGCAGAGCTCGCGAGATGAGCGGTCTGGTTGGCTTCACGACGTCTTTGGCACCCGATCGGCGCCGGGATCGCCTTGCGGTCGAAGGCATGCGCGATCTCCTCAGCGATCCCGGTCGCCCGCCCGAGCCTGCTTACCTGGCTGACGGCGTGGCAGCGGCAGCGCTGGCATCGGCGGTCGGGCCGGACTGGTCGCAGCCCTTCGCTGCCGGTGACGTCGTGGTCTGGCTCGACGGCGAGATCCTGGCGGCAGCCGAGCTCCAGTCGGGTGCCCGCCACGGGGCCGAGGCGATCGCCACGGGCTACCAGGCGAGCGGCGGGTTCGAGTTCCTGGCGCGTTCGGACGGAATGTTCGCCGCGGTCGTCCTCGATCGGCGTCGCCGCAGGCTCTTTCTGGTGGCCGATCGGCTCGGGATGCGCTTCCTGTTCTGGCGCGCAAGCGGCGGCCAGCTGGCGTGGTCGTCGGAGCTCAAGGCGTTCCTCGAGCTGCCCGGATTCTCGGCCCGGCTCGACCGCGAGGCGGTCAGTCATTTCGTGGCAGCGGGCTACCATCAAGGGGACGAGACCTGGTTCGCAGACGTCCACTTGCTCGGCCCCGGCACTGTCCTGGCCTACGACCTGAATGAAAATACGCTCGCGATGCACCGCTACTGGACTCCGGACGCGATCCGAAGCATCGCGGGAAAGATCGACGTCCCCGAGCTGATCGAGGAGCTGCACCGGCGGCTGACGGCCGCCGTGGAGCGCACCTGCGAGGGGAACCACCGGATCGGAGTGCTGCTCTCGGGAGGCCTGGATTCTCGTGCCATCCTGGCCTCCCTGCCGCCAGCCCACGCGCAGGTGCCGGTCGTGACCTTCGGCACCCGGGACTGCGTGGATTTCAAGCTTGCTAGCCGGGCCGCCGCCATCCGCAAGAATCCTCATCACCTCCATTTGCTCACCGCATCGAACTGGCTGGCGGGCCGGGTCGAGGCGGTCTGGCGCACGGATGGCCTGGTTTCGCTGCTGCACACCCACCCTTCGTCCGGGCTCGACGAGCTGCGATCGGCCATGGACGTCAATCTCTCCGGCCTCTACCTCGACACGACCCTGGGCGGGGCCTACCTGTTCTACGAGCCAGATCAGCCGGAATGGTGGGCGCTGCTCAACCGGGGGCGGCGCTCGATCCGGGCCGGGATGCGGGTCTCGGAGCCCTGGATCGACCACCGGGCACCGGGACTGGACCATCGCCTGATCGAGCTGGCCATGGCCATTCCTCCGGAGCTCCGGATGGGGTGGACGATCTACCGGCGCATGCTGCTGAAGGCATTTCCCCGTTACTACCGGACGATCGGCTGGCAGCGTTCCGGACTGCCCGTCTGGGCTCCGTGGGCTCTCACCGGAGTGCGGCTGATGGCGGACAAGGTGCACGATCGGATCCGCCGGAGCCTCGGCATGCCGGGATACGACTGGCGCCAGTATGCCGACTATCCGAGCTGGCTGCGCCTCGAGCCCGGCCGGTCGTTCGCCCGCAAGCTCCTGTCGGACCGCGACGCCCTGTACGTGGAACACGTCCCGCGCGAGTCCGCGCTGGCCGATCTCGACCTGCACCTGTCCGGCAAGGAGTACCGACACGAGCACCTGGGCCGTATCCTGACGCTCGAGATCTGGATGCGGCAGCTGGCGGCTCTCGGCGCGTAGAGATTTTTGGGTTCAAACCGGGAGCACCCTAGAGTGCTCCCGGTCTGAATGGATCGAGCCCGATGAGTCAAACGGGGCCCGGTTGCGCAGCGAAGCGACCGCGCAGAGGGACCCGGTCAAACTGCAAAAGGCCTAGGCGCCGAGGGCCTCGAGCCGGCCGTAGTCCACCTTCCCGGACGAGAACCGGGGCAGTGGCGATCGGATGACGATCGCGAAGGTGCGCGGGGAGAGGTGGAGGACCTCCGTGAGGTAACGCCGGATCGTCGGGCGATCGGCCTCTTCTTCGAGAACCGCGACCAGCCGCTCGTCGGCTCCGACGCAGGCCACCGCCTTTCCCAGTGCGGCCTCGAGGCTTCGCTCGAGCTCGTCGAGGTTGAGCCGATGGCCGTGGACCTTGAGCATGCGCTTCTTGCGCCCGGTGACGTAGAAGAGGCCGTCCTCATCCCGGTAGCCGAGATCGCCCGTCGCCAGCACGCCACGCTGGACGTCGCCCAAGGAGAGATCTTCCGGACCGATCGCATAGCCGAGCATCACGTTCGGCCCGCGGTAGATCAGCTCCTGGCTCGCCAGGTCCACGTCCAGGTGCCCGCCCGGAACAGGCACGCCGATGGAGCCGGCCTTGGCGAGCGTGAGCTCGGGGGGAAGGTAGCTGATCCGTGCCGTGGCCTCGGTCTGGCCGTACATCGTGAAGAACGTCCAGCCGCGCGCTCCCGCCAGCTCGGCAAAGGTCCGGATCAGTGCCACGTCGAGCCGACCGCCGGCCTGAGTGAGGGTACGGAGGCGAGGAAGGCGCATGGCAGGTAGCGCTAGCCGGTGCAGGACTCGGTAGAGATAGGGTACGCCTGCCAGCGAGGTGGCCCCCTGGCCGCTGAAGAAGTCCCAGAATTCGCGGTTGACCACGCTCTCCTCGGTCAGCAGGATGGCGGCCCCGGCCAGGAGGTGGCTGTTGATGACCGAGAGACCATAGGAGTACGCCAGCGGCAAGGTCGTGATGGGGCGATCGTCGCCCGAAAGGTTCAGGTAGCTGGCGATGGAGGCGGCGTTCGCCTGGAGGTTCGCGTGCGACAGCCGGACGAGCTTCGGGCTGCCGGTCGAGCCCGAGGTCGAGAGCAGCACGGCCAGATCGCCGAAGATCGCATGGCCGGGATCCTCGACCCGCCAGACCATCTGGTAACCCGCCGCTCCTGGCCCGGGTGCGGCAGCGAGGGGCCGGCCGTGGCCGCTCCAAGCGGCCCCCGGAGGAAGCTGGTAGCCGTCCGGAAGCATGCCGCCGGTCGGCAGCCAGATCCAGTCCGGCCGGTAGGCCGAAACCGCCGGCTCGATGAGGCTCGGCTCGAGCCTGGCATCCAGCAACCAGACGGCGTCACCCGCCCGCAGGCCGGCAAGATAGCCCGCCAGCGCCGCCGGCCGGTTCGTGCCGAGCACCAGGCCCAGACGCTTGCGATGGCGATCCGGCAGGGCCGCGGCGATGTGGTCCGATAGCGCCGCGAGGGCGTCGTAGCTGAGCGAGAGGCCCCGGTCCGAGAGCAGCGCCGGCGCGGGTCCGCCGTCGAGGGACCAGAAGGGCGATGTTGCCATCTCGACCATGCGTCCTCTCCGGTGAAGCGCGAGCGGGCTTGCGGCGATCCAGGGCGATCGCCCGCGTGGATGAATTTCGCCTGGACAAGGTCGGCCCGGGGATTCGAACTCGCCCGGTTGCACGGCGAAGCGACCGCGCAGAAGGATCCATTCAGGCTGAAAGAGGCATGGCTCCATGGACCACCCGCCAGCCTGGCGAGGGTAGTGTCGGCCGACCGAACTTCATCGGTCGCAGGCCCGATCCGCCCGCGCCCCAGCTGTGTCTAGATCGATTTCACCTGGCCGGATTCAAGCCGAAGGAGTCAAACGGGGCCCGGTTGCGCAGCGTAGCGACCGCGCAGAGGGAC
>JAJXWQ010000062.1 GCA_021781555.1 bacterium | reverse complement strand
AGTCACCTGGCCAGCGCCGAGGACAGCGCGGATCCCGCGACCGAAGGGCAGCTCTCGAGATTCCGGGACGCGGTCGTCGGTTCTCTACTGCCTGGCGGTATCTTGCGTCATATCGCCAACAGCGCTGCCACCCTGTATCATCCCCGCGCCCACTGGGACATGGTCCGTCCGGGGCTCATGATCTATGGCGTCGCTCCGGATCCCGAGCGTGCGGTTCCTTTCCCTCTCGACCCGGCGCTGTCGGTCCACGCTCGCATCGCCCAGGTGCGCGAGGTACCCGCGGGGGTGCGCGTCGGGTACGGCGGTCGCTTCACGACCCCCAAGGCCGTGCGCCTGGCGGTGGTGCCGGTCGGATACGCGGACGGACTGGTCCGCGCCCTCTCGGGCAAGCTGGACGTTCTCGTCGGTGGCCAGGCGCGACCCCTCGTGGGTACCATTTCGATGGATCAGTGCGTCGTCGACTGCGGCGACGTTCCGGTCGAAGTCGGCCAGGAGATCGTGCTCCTGGGTCGGCAAGACCAGCGGCAGGTGACCGTCGAGCAGTGGGCGCAGGCAGCCGGAACGATTCCCTACGAGATCATGTGCGGGCTCAACCGGCGGCTGCCGAAGGTGTTTCTCAGGTGAGTTGCAAAGACTTCTTGATTGCGGAGATCTCGCGATGACGAGAAAGGCGAGGCAGGTCGTGGCCATCTTGGCCGTGGCCTGGCCGCTGGCGACCTTCGCCAGCGATCCCAGCTACGCTCGCGCTCGCGTGCGTCCGACACCCGACCCGGGCACCGTGCTGTTCCTGCGCAAGGGTTGCGTGGCCTGCCATACCCTCGACACGGACCCCGACGCCGTCGGCACGCTCGGGCCGGATCTCAGCGAAATCGCGCAGCGGATGCCGGCAGCCAGGATCCGGGCGATCATCGCCGATCCGATGTCGGAATCGGCCACGACCTCGATGCCCGAGCTCGATCTCTCCGCGAGCCAGGTGGATCTCCTGGCTCGCTTCATCATGGCCACTCCGAAGCCGGTTCCGACACCCACGCCCTTTCGCCCGCGGCCAAAACCGACGAGCGGATTCTGAACCGACGCCGAGCTGGCGAGCGGGGGGGCGCTCCTCGGAAGGTCGTGAAGGCCGGCGCGCGGCAAGACTGGTATGCTCGCAGCATGCTTGAAGCCAAGATGTCGTCCGCCTGGCCCGGGCTCATCGAGCGCTATCGCGCCTATCTTCCCGTCTCCGCGCTCACCCCCGTCGTGACGCTGCTCGAAGGCAACACGCCCCTGATCCGGGCCCGCCGCCTGGCCGAGCGGATGGGCGTTTCGGGGCTGGACCTTTACCTCAAGGTGGAAGGGGCCAACCCGACGGGTTCCTTCAAGGATCGCGGCATGACCCTGGCGGTCAGCAAGGCGGTGGAGAGCGGCAGCACGAGGCTCATCTGTGCCAGCACGGGCAACACCAGCGCCTCCATGGCCGCCTACGCGGCCCGCGCGGGTCTGTCCTCATACATGCTCGTGCCAGCGGGCTATGTCGCGCTCGGGAAGCTGGCGCAAGGCCTTCAATACGGGGCCGAGGTCATCGCGGTGGACGGCAACTTCGACCGCGCCCTCGAACTCGTGCGGGCGATCGCAGCCAGCCACCCGGTGACGCTCGTCAACTCGGTGAATCCGTTCCGCATCGAAGGACAGAAGACGGCGGCCTTCGAGGTCTGCGAGCAACTGGGCGGGCAAGCACCCGATATCCTGGCGATCCCGGTGGGGAACGCCGGCAACATCACGGCCTACTGGAAGGGGTTCAGGGAAGCCAAAGCCCACGGCCTGGTCGCCGAGTCCCCCCGGATCTGGGGCTGTCAGGCCAGCGGCGCCAACGCGGTCGTGCAGGGCAAGCCCGTGGCCGATCCGGAGACCGTGGCAACGGCCATCCGGATCGGCAACCCGGCATCTCTGGCCGGGGCACAGGCGGCCCGTGACGAGTCCGGGGGCTGGGTCCGCGATTTCTCGGACGCCCAGATTCTCGCGGCGTACCGCGAGGTGGCGCGCTGCGAGGGCATCTTCTGCGAGCCGGCTTCGGCCGCCGCCATCGCGGGCGTGTGGGCCGCCGCCGCAGCGGGCGAACTCCGGGGGCACGAGACGGTCGTTTGCGTGCTGACCGGCAACGGTCTCAAGGATCCCGAGAGGGCCATGCTCGAGGTCGTTCCCGCCCAAGGGCCAGATGCGGCCGGGCCGGGAGCCGGTCTCCTCGAGACCGTGCCCGCCCACGAGAGCGCGATCCTGGAGCGTCTGGGTCTGGGCTGAGCGTCGGGAGTCGGGGGCCTTTGATCACCGGGGCCGGACGGCAAGTGCCCCCGGCGCCGGACACGGCCCCACGCAGAGGCCACAGCCGGTGCAGTGCAGCGGATCCACCGCCAGGCGATCGCCGACCCGGACGATCGCTCCGGCATCCCGGCAGGCATCGCTACAGGCCGTGCATGGTGGGTCGCGCTGGGCCCGGCAAAGGTCGGCCCGGATCTCCGCGACTCCGATCGACTGCCGTGCCCGATCCCGGAACGAGAGCGCTCCGCTCTGGCAGGCCGCGATGCACGGGAAGCCGTCGCACATGTAGCACGGATGGCCGGCTGGATCCCACAGCCATGGCCGTCCGGCCTCGTCGGGGGCCAGGCTCTGGAAGGGACAGGCTCTGCCGCAGGCCCCGGTGCTCGTGCAGCGCTGACGGAAGTCCGCCTCGGCGATCGCCCCTGGCGGCCGGATGCGAGTCCGCAAGATGGGGGGGGGCGGGGGATTGGCCTCGCGCTCCCCCTGCCAGTACCCGAGCAGAGAGCGCATGGCAGTGTCGGCCAGGGTCTGGAGGCTCACCTTCCAGAAATCCTTGCGCGCGATCCGCTCCGCCTCCCGCGGGTCGGTTGCCGACGCCAGGGAGCTGGCAGGGGCCCGGTCTTGCTCAGCCACCTGGTCATGATATCGGAGCCCGGAACGTTTTCGCCTGGAAGGGAGCGGGCCGAAGGAGCCAAACGGGGCCCGGTTTGCATGTCATGCCCCGCAACCTCGGGTTGTGGCGGTGCGGCGGGAGCGTAGACTGCGTCGGCGGAAACGCACTGTGGCGCCCATCAAGGGGGAGGTAGAGCAATGGCTGACGGGGTCCAAGAGGGGGTCCAGACAGAACCGACCATCAGAACCCGCATGATCATGGCCCGCGATCTGGGAATCGCGCCGACCGAGCAGGCCCCGGCCATCGCCGTCACGTCTGGCGACAACGTGCGCTGGGGAGCGATCTGGGCGGGGTTCTTCGTGACGATCGTCCTGACGTCGATCCTCTACGCCCTTCCGACCGGCTTCAGCGTCGACCCGCACCTGTACATCACCAACCACGGGTGGTGGGTGTGGGATGTCGCTAGCATCGTGATGAGTGTCTTCGTCGGAGGGATGGTGGCCGGGTACCAGGCCGGCGTGTACAACCAGCGGAGTGCGGCGATCAACGGTGCCGTGCTCGGGGCGTTCGTCGTGGGCGTAGGCCTCATGACCGTGCTCGCTTACGAGACGTCATCGCTCGGGCTGCACCGCGCGGTCCTTGCCTTGCTTCCGGCGACCGGGGCGGCGGCGGTGGGGCCTTCGTGGGCCTGGATGTTCTCGGTGCTCTCGATCGTGTTCGGGGGCTTCGGCGGGGCGTTGGTCGGCTTGAACCTGCGCGAGCGGATCTTCGCGACGACGGCGCCTCGGCGGTGACGGCACGGCGGAAGTCGGGGCTGCTCCGGCAGCGCCCGACGGCCGCCTGCGCCTGCGCGCTCGGAGCCGCTCGCGGATCGTGTCGTACCCGGATATCAAGCGGGCGGCAGGACGTCGAGCATTCCTTGCTTGACCAGCCAGTACAGGCTGTAGAGGAGCCGCTCGGGATCATCGCCATCCGCCAGGAGCTCGTCTTGCAAGGATCCGAGGGGGCGCGGATCGGCACAGGCGCGAACGATCGGCCGGAGACGCTCGAGATAGAGCAGCGCGTGCATCTCCTCGCAGAGATAGACTTTCATCTCGCGTCGGATCGCCTCCTGGCCGAACTCCGTCGCCACCAGGCGATCGTCCGCAGCGAGTTCTCGGGTCGGGTGGCCTCGGAACAACGCGAACGGACTCCAGGTGCCGCCCGGGACACTGTCGAGCAGCGCTTCGAGGGGAACGTCGTCCCCCTCAGGCGCGGGTGGGTCGCTGTCGGACGCAGGCGCCGCCGCGGTATCGCGGCTGCCGTCGCCGGCACCGGAGCGGACCAGCGTGGCTCGTATCGCGTCGGACACGGCCTCGTAGCTGAACAGCTCGAGCGCGCGCTGCCGTGCTGCCCTTCCCTTCCTGTCCCGGAGCGCGGCATCTCGGCCGAGTTCGGCCATCCTGGTCGCGAGCGTGCCGAGGTCGATCGCGACCGCCTGCCCCACGAGCAGGTGCACGAGGCTGTTGTCCAGCACCTGGCGATCGACCAGGGTCCGAGAGAGCTGCGGCATGTACGTCGGGACCCTCGAGCCCACGGTTTCCGTAACCGTGTCCTTGTAGCCATCCCAGTCAGACGCCACGATGGGCAGACCGCTGGCCATGGCTTCGATGACGGCCAGCCCGAAGGTTTCCTGGATGTTGTCGCTCGGGCTCACGAAGACGTCGCAGGCGGCGTAATACGAAGGCTTCAGGGCGTCGTCGAAGTTTGCCCGTAGGTGCACCCTGCCCGCGAGGCCTCGGTCTTGGATCTGCTCCGCCACGAAGTCGAGGTACGACGGATCGCGCGCTCCGCCAGCCAGGACGAGGTCCCAGGGCTCATCCAGCTCCGCGATCGCACGGCGGAAAGCCTCGAGCAGGGGTCCGCAGTCGAACTTGTCGTGGATGGAGAGGCGGGCCAGCGACAGGAAGTAGTGGCGATCCCCCGGAAGATCGACCCGCGCGCGGGCCTGACTCCTGTCTCGGGGGGCGAAGCGCGACGTGTCGACCCCGTAGGGGACGACGCAGAGCGTCAGATCGATCGGAGCCGCCATCCCCTTGCGCTGGCGCACGTGCGCGAAGAGGTTGATCAGGGCCTCGGCGCCCGCCGTCGAGCTGCAAAAGACGATGTCGGACTCTCGCGTGGGAGCCGAGAGGAGGTCCAGGATCTCCCGCTCGAGCGAGGCGTAGCTGATGGAATGGATGATCGCCGTGATCGGGAAGTCCGCCCCGAGCCGCTGGCGGATGTGGCAGATGTTCGCCAGGTGGGGAAAGGCGTCCGGAACGTGAAAGGCCGCGTACCGGCCCGCAGCGAGGAGGTCCGGGAGCTCGAGGGAGCAGTGGACCTCGATGCCGTCGGTCAACCCGAGGCGTGCCAGCGCCTGCCGGGAAGGCTGGCAGTCGGCCAGCGTCGGGACGAAGAAGTGGCACCCGTCAAAAGCACCGAGCATGGACAGGGCGAAATAGACGCTGGCGAAGTTCTTGCCGAGGAAGTCGTCCGGGCCCGAGGGCTCGAAGGGCGGCGCAAGGGTCGCCAGAAGCCGCGCCCTGTGGCGATCGCCCCCCCCCCCGTGGCTCCGGCAAAATTCGAGCGGATCGGGCATGGCGGCGATCAGACGTCCTCCTCGACGCGCACGATGGCCTCGATCTCGCGGACCGCGCCGTCGCCCCGGATGGCTGCGATGGCCTCGCGGAAGTCCCCCTCACGGACGGGATGCGTCACGAAGACCATCTCTGCCTGGGTCCCGCTCCCTTCCTTCTGGACGAAGTAGCGGATGCTCACGCCGTGCGAGCCGAAGCTGCCGCCGACCGATCCGAGGACTCCGGGACGATCGTCGGCACGGAGGCGAAGGTAGAAGCGGGACACCGTCTCGGCAAGGGGGACGACCTCGGCCTGGGTTGGGTCGGGCCAGGCCATCAGGGTACCGGGCCTCTCGAGGTGCTCGGCCGCGTTCAGGATGTCGGCCACGACCGCCGAGGCGGTCGGAAGCTGGCCGGCGCCCGGCCCGCTGAACATGACCTCACCCACGGCGTCGCCCTTGACCGCGATGGCATTGGTGACGAGCCGGATGGCCGCCAGGGGATGCGAGTCCGGGATCATCGTCGGGTGGACCCTGACGTCGACGCGTTCGCCGACCCGGCGAACGATCGCCAGGAGCTTGATCGCGTAGCCGAGTTCTCTGGCGTAGGCGAAATCGATCGGTGCCAGCTGAGCGATTCCCTCGCGGTGTACGGCTTCGACCGGAACCCGGCGGTTCGCCAGGAGCCCGGCGAGGATGGCAACCTTGTAAGCTGCGTCGTGGCCGTCGACATCGCTCGTGGGATCGGCTTCGGCGTAGCCCAGGCGCTGTGCCTCGGCCAGGGCCCGGGCGAAGGGCGCGCCCTCCTCGGCCATCCTGGTCAGGATGTAATTGGTCGTGCCGTTGACGATCCCGTAGATTGCCGAGAGGGAGTTGGCAACCAGGCTGCGCTTGAGGGGGAGCAGGATCGGGATGCCCCCGGCAACCGCGCCCTCGGCGTAGATGCCCACGCCGCGCTCCTGGGCCCGGGCCAGGATGAGATCCCCGCGCCGGGCCAGGACCTCCTTGTTGGCCGTCACGACCGGCTTGTTGGCCTCGATGGCCGCCAGGATCAGGGCGCAGGCCGGCTCGACGCCGCCCATCACCTCCACGACGATGTGGACCCGGGGATCGTGGACGAGCGCCAGGGGATCGGTGGTCAGCTGCGACGGCGCCAGTCCGGGCCGGGTGCGGGCCAGGTCCCGGACGGCCGCACCCACCAGGCGCACCGGCCGGCCCAACCTCCGCGCGTAGTCGCTCGCCTTCTTCGAGAGAAGCTCGGCCACCCCGGACCCGACGACTCCACATCCGAGCAGGGCGATCCCGATCTCGCCGGTCGCAGGCTGCGGCGAGGATGGCATCAGGGCGGGTTGCGGCTGCTCGCCGGATTCAGGGGCGACCATACGGGCCAAGTGTAGCAGGTGCTCTCACATAACGCCTTCAGTTCCCCCTTCGGGACGCCGATGGTCGACTCGGGGCTTGCTCGCCGTCGACACGCCAGCCAGGAATCGCCAGCTCCCCCGGGGCAAGGAACGCCGCGGGTCGCATCGACATGGAGGTGATCAAGGCGCAGGCCGTACGGGCCAGCACGCGATCTGACACGCGCAGCACGGCCGACCCGACGATCCGCAGGGCCACGGGGCCCGAGCGGTGGGGTGCGGGGGCGTGAAGGGTGCGTCGATCGGTTCCTGGATCCTTGTTCGGCTTCCTCGCGCAGAACTTGAGTCTTGCGATTTTCGAGAGGCAACCCGACCCCGAGGGTCGGCAGAGGCCTCGCTGATATCGCTCTCGCGGCAGGTCCTCGTGTGTCCTCACGAGGGTGCCAGAGGGCATGGAAGCCCGCCGGCTCACGGCCATCCGGCAGCGCGGCTTTGGGAAAGGAAGCCAGCAATCCAGCCAGGCCGTGAACCACGGACGCACGGAAGCGTCTTCGCGGAAAGGAGTCCGCGAGGGAACCTTTTCAAGGAGGAAAACTCATGCTTAGCGTCAATACCAACATCTCTGCCATCCAGGCTCACTACTACATGGAGCAGAACAGCAATGCGCTGAATCTGAGCCTGCAACGGTTGTCTTCGGGCCTCCGCATCAACGGCGCGTCCGATGATGCAGCGGGTCTGGCGATCGCCCAGAAGATGCAGGGACAGGTCAACGGCCTCAACCAGGCCTCGTCCAATGCCCAGGATGCCATCAACCTGCTGCAGACCGCTGACGGCGCTCTCAACGAGACCGACAACATCCTGCAGCGGATGCGCACCCTGGCGGTCCAGGCTGCCAACGACACGTTGACGGCCTCGGATCGTTCCAACATCACGGACGAGATGACGGCCCTGTCGAAGGAGATCGACCGCATCGCGGGCGATACCCAGTTCAACACCACCAACCTCCTCAACGGCGGGAGCGTGGCCAGCAAGGGCTTCACCTTCCAGATCGGTGCCAATGCCGGCCAGGTTCTCAACGTGACCATCGCCACGGCAAACGCCGCCGCCCTCACCGTGGGCACGACCAACCTCACGGTCAGCAGCGCGTCGTTCGCCAGCACGACTCTCGCCAACATCGACAACGCCATCAACCAGGTTTCGGCCATCCGCTCCACCTTGGGAGCCAACGTAAACCGCCTGCAGCACACGGTCTCGAACCTGGATGTCGAGTCCCAGAACATGCAGGCATCCCTCAGCCAGATCCAGGATGTCGACATGGCGGCCGAGGCCTCGAACCTCACCCGCGAGCAGATCTTGATGCAATCCAGCCAGGCCATGCTCGCCCAGGCCAACTCCACCCCGCAGGGACTCCTGCGCTTGATCGGCGGTTAGTCCGACACCGACGCACACCCCGAGGGGCCGGCGCAAGCCGGCCCCTCTTGTCGTGTCGACGGCTCGCAGGCCGACCATAACGCCTTCAGGCGGCTGCTGCCAGGTCGATGCTTGCAATGGAGGCCAGCACTCGGCTCGGCCAGTTCGGGTACACGGAAGGTCCCGGAAATCGACCAGGAAGGTTCTCGAACCTCGCGATCGCCAGCGTGTACGTCCTCTCGAGGATGGCGCGGGACGCGGATGCGGGTCGGCTCACCGCCGAGGCTGCCCGGTAGCTGCCGGGATCCAATAGGAGGTCTCTCTCGACCACTGTGAAACATGGATGTTTCAAGGGATAGTGGTCCGGGCGGAACGGAATCCGCCTGGTAGGTACAAGGAGGTAATCACCCCATGCTCAGCATCAACACCAACATCGCGGCGCTCCAGGCTCACTACTACATGGAGCAGAACAACAACGGCCTGAGCCAGAGCCTGCAACGGTTGTCGAGCGGCCTGCGCATCAACGGAGCGGCAGACGACGCGGCGGGTCTGGCGATCGCCCAGAAGATGCAGGCCCAGGTCAACGGTCTCAACCAGGCCTCGTCCAATGCCCAGGATGCCATCAACCTGCTGCAGACCGCTGACGGCGCTCTCAACGAGACCGACAACATCCTGCAGCGCATGCGCACCCTGGCGGTCCAGGCGGCCAACGACACGCTGACGGCTTCGGATCGTTCCAACATCTCGGACGAGATGACGGCCCTGTCCAAGGAAATCGACCGCATCGCGGGCGATACCCAGTTCAACACCCGGAACCTGCTCAACGGCGGGAGCGTGGCCAGCAACGGCTTCACCTTCCAGATCGGCGCCAATGCCGGCCAGATTCTCAACGTGACCCTCGCCACGGCCAACGCCTCCGCCCTCACCGTGACCACGACCAACCTCACGGTCAGCAGCGCATCTTTCGCCAGTGCGACCCTGCAGAACATCGACAATGCCATCGGCCAGGTCTCGTTGATCCGCTCGAAGCTGGGGGCGAACATCAACCGCCTGCAGCACACGGTCTCGAACCTCAGCGTCGAGTCTCAGAACATGTCGAGTTCCCTCAGCCAGATCCAGGATGTCGACATGGCGTCCGAGGCTTCGAACCTTACCCGGGAGCAGATTCTGATGCAGTCGAGCCAGGCGATGCTGGCTCAGGCCAACCAGGCTCCGATGGGGATCTTGAAGCTCATCGGTGCCTAGTGACTCGGACGCGAGTCCGCAGGGGTGGGCCCGGTTTGCATGGATCGGGCCCGAGCAGTCAAACGAGGGCCGGTTGCGCAGCGCAGCGACCGCGCAGAGGAACCCGTTTCAAGCTGAAAAAGTACGGACTGCGCCGCGAGATTTCGGGACGAGGGGGCTGGCCCGCGCCAGCTCCCGTCCCGGGATCTCGAAAACAGGTCCAGTAATCGTCACGGCTAAAGCTCCGGATGCCTGCTGTCGATGGTCGATGCAGGACCCGAGGTCACTCGGGCCGGACGGGACACGGAGCGTCCCCGAAGATCTCAAGGAGGTGTACCGATCAGGCGAGGCAATCGCTCGAGCTGGTCCAGCGCGCCGGTGGCGTCGAGAGTGGCGCCCGGACGTTGCAGAGACCCCGTCTTGGACAGGTCCTCGTGTGTCCTCACGAGGGTGTCGCAAGGCAAGGATGTCAGTCGACTCACGAACAAGGGTCCGCGCGGCTTTCGCCGAGTCACGAAAGGAGACGTATTCGCATCGACCCGACTGTGAAACACGGACGTTTCTCAGACACCGGTCCGGCAGGAACGGAGTCCTCCGGGCCCCCCACAAGGAGGTAACGGGATGCTTAGCATCAACACCAACATCGCGGCCATGCAGTCTCACTACTACATGGAGCAAAACAGCAACGCGTTGAACCTGAGCCTGCAAAGGTTGTCGAGCGGCCTGCGCATCAACGGCGCGTCCGATGATGCAGCGGGTCTGGCGATCGCCCAGAAGATGCAGGGGCAGGTCAACGGTCTCAACCAGGCCTCGTCCAACGCCCAGGATGCCATCAACTTGCTGCAGACCGCTGACGGCGCTCTCAACGAGACCGACAACATCCTGCAGCGCATGCGCACCCTGGCGGTCCAGGCGGCCAACGACACGCTGACGGCCTCGGACCGTTCCAACATCTCGGACGAGATGACGGCCCTGTCCAAGGAAATCGACCGCATCGCGGGCGATACCCAGTTCAACACCCAGAACCTGCTCAACGGCGGGAACGTGGCCAGCAGCGGCTTCACCTTCCAGATCGGAGCCAACGCCGGCCAGATTCTCAACGTGACCATCGCCACGGCCAACGCCGCCGCTCTCACCGTGACCACGACCAGCCTCACGGTCAGCAGCGCGTCGTTCGCCAGCACTACCCTCCAGAACGTCGACAACGCCATCAACCAGGTCTCGATGATCCGCTCGAAGCTGGGGGCCAACATCAACCGCCTGCAGCATACGGTCTCGAACCTCAGCGTCGAGTCCCAGAACATGTCGGCTTCCCTCAGCCAGATCCAGGATGTCGACATGGCGGCAGAGGCCTCGAACCTCACCCGGGAGCAGATCCTCATGCAGTCGAGCCAGGCCATGCTGGCCCAGGCCAACCAGGCCCCGCAAGGGATCCTGAGGCTGATCGGCGCCTAGTAAGGACAACAACGAGCGCTCTTTCGCGGCGTACCCATAGGACGCTTCGAGCGCGCTCTTCAGAGGACGGGGCGCGATTCTCGCTCCCCTTGCTAGAGGGGCCGGCCCTTCGCCGGCCCCGTTATGTGCTGCCTCGGGCCTTGTGGCCTAAAGGCAGGCCTTCGCGCGTCGAAATACAACACAGGAAGGCAACACTTCCAGGACAGCGAACGGAATCCGCATTCTGCGTCCGCCAGCTCGACATTGTTCGAGCCGAGCGCCCCTGGAGGGTTCTCGAGGACCCGCCCGATCCGAGTCGGGCGCTGGCCCGGTCCGGGCTGGATGGGTGGACGGAGTGCCGGGTGGACCTGGCGGTGCGGCTGCAGGCGACCGCGGAGGTGAAGAACGGGCATGCTCAGCATCAATACCAACATCGCTGCGCTCCAGGCGCACGATTACATGCAGATCAACAACGATGCCCTGAACAAGAGCCTGGAACGGATGTCCTCGGGGCTCCGCATCAACGGAGCGGCCGACGACGCCGCGGGCCTGGCGATCGCCCAGAAGATGCTCGGACAGGTCAACGGCCTGAACCAGGCGTCATCGAACGCTCAGGACGCCATCAACCTGCTGCAGACCGCAGACGGAGCCCTCAACGAGACCGACAACATCCTGCAGCGCATGCGCACCCTGGCGGTCCAGGCAGCCAACGACACGTTGACGGCCTCCGACCGGGCCAACATCACGGACGAGATGACGGCCCTGTCCAAGGAAATCGATCGGATCGCGTCGGCCACGCAGTTCAACACGAACAATCTGCTGAACGGCGGCGCTGTGGCTACCGCAGGCTTCACCTTCCAGATCGGCGCCAACGCCGGCCAGATCCTGAACGTGACCATTGCCACGGCCAACGCTTCCGCCCTCACCGTGACCACGACCAGCCTCACGGTCAGCAGCTCGTCCTTCGCCAGTGCGACGCTCCATAACATCGACAACGCGCTGTCCTCGGTGTCGAGCATCCGGGCGTTGCTGGGAGCCAACATCAACCGCCTGCAGCACACGGTCTCGAACCTCAACGTCGAGTCCCAGAACATGTCGAGTTCCCTCAGCCAGATCCAGGACCTCGACATGGCATCCGAGGCTTCGAACCTCACGCGGGAGCAGATCCTGATGCAGTCGAGCCAGGCCATGTTGGCCCAGGCCAACCAGGCGCCCCAGATGATCCTGAAGTTGATCGGCGGTTAGAGCGGTTCCGCCCGGAGGCGAAACCGCTCAGGCCGTCACCGGACCGTCTGGTAAGTAGAAGCCTTCCAGGATTCCAGCCCTGCTGCCTGTACGGGATCCGCCGAGTTCCGGACCAGATCGCAGTGGTTGGACATCCACACGGTCTGGCCTGCGATGATGTTGCCCAGCAGGGTGCTGTGTTCGAAGAACCGCACATTCCCGTTCTGAGCCCACACGGTGCAGCCCACGGGGATGCTCGCGGCATACCTGGATTTCCAGTCGTCGCCGTGTTCCTGATCGGCCCCGCGCCCGTCGGCCTGGAATCCAGGTGGGAGAGGACGGGCCGGGAGGACGCCGCTGGTATCGTCACCGGCCGCCTGGGTGTCTCCTCCGGCGTCCTCGGCATAGGCCGGCGGCAGGAGCCAGGAGTTGAGCCTTCCGGTTGCCCGGGCAAGCCACTCGCTGGGCGGCAGCCAGGAATCCCGCTGGGAGGAGTCGAGCGCATCGTCGCTCCCGCCCTGGCCGTCGTCGCCCGCGCTGTACTGACCCGTGGGATCGTTCTGGTCCTGGAGGTCCCTGAGGGTGTCCACGTCTCCGCGCCGGCCCACGAAGCCCGAGTTGAGCTGACCCAGGACGCTTTGGTGGCGGACCTCGATGTCGCCGTAGAGGGAAACCAGGTCGATATGCGACAGCTTGGTCGCACCGAAGATGCCCACGTGATCCCTTACCGAGATGCCCTCGGTGGCAATGATCTTGCCCTCGCCCGTGATCGTCGTGCCGTCGTGGATCAGCAGCTTCCCGGCGACGAACATCACGCCGTCGAGGGTGTAGTTGCCGCTCCTGAGCTCGAGGGTGAGTCCGTTGGTCGTGGGCGTGGTGGGATCGTAGCCAGGATAGCTGTAGTAATAGCCTTCGAGCGCCGGGCCACACTGCTGCGCGGGCAGGGAATTCGGCCCGCCACAAGCCCCCGCGGGCTGCTCAGCTGGCAAAGGGCCCCAGCTCAAGGTTGCAGGTAGATTGCCCGCGACCCACCAGCCCCCCGGGCCCAGGCCCCAGCTACCGGCCGCTGCCGGGGAGCGACCCGTCAGACCTCGCGGGCCCCACCCGCCCGGTCCTCCGGCCAGCGGCGTCCGGGGGATCTCGACGCTCCGGCTCGCCTGTGCAACCGCCTGGAACTGCAGGATCTGGGCGGTCGTGTAGGTCGGGAGGGTCATCCGGGCCACGCCATCTTCGGCCCCGGCCCAGGCGTGGCTGTGCGCGTCCACGCTGGTCGAGCCCTCGGCATAGAGGGTCCCGTCCGTGCTCGAATGCACCGAGAGCCTGATGTTGGCGTTCGAGCGTACGTTGCCCAGGCCGCTGGACGGCCGCGAGGTGACGAAGGTGTGGTTCGCCAGCGTCACGTCGCCGCCGGCGGCGATCGCGTACTGGGCGAGGCTGTCGACGGGCTGGATGATCGAGCGGATCGTCCGGACCTGCGACGGATCCTGCGCCGGATGGCTGCTGGCGGTCAGGATGTATCCCTGGCCCGGGGCGTTGCTCACCGAGATCGAGTACGGGACGTTCCCGTATACCGCGTCCGTCGTGGCGACGGCCGCCGGATCTCCGGGGTCGAAGTTCGCGATGGCCGAAGCGAGCCCGGACTGCGCGGTGTTGTAGGCCACGTCGTGCGAGATCCCGGCCGAGAGGAAATGGCCGCTGCCCAGCAGGTAAGCGAGACTGCCCGCCACGATGATGACGAGAAGGGCCCCGATCATCATCGCCGAAAGGAGCGCGAAGCCGCCTTGACGCATGGTGTCCTCCTTCATGGCCCGCCGTGGCACGCGGGGCGACCTTCCGTCGCGAGTCGCTTGAGCATGCACTCGGGGCTCGCCACCTAGCGGTTCCCCATCCGGATGTCCTCGGAAAGCTGGACGCTGGTTGCCTTTTCGCCGTATTTCCCGGTCTCGACCAGCGCGGTCCGGACGACGGTCGCCTGGTCGGGCACGGATTCCTGCATGACCCCTCCGGCCCGAGTGAAGTACGAGAATAGCCCTGGCGAGGGATAGGGTACGGGCAGGTTGCCGAGCAGGATCTTGTCGGCGATCGCGCTGCGCGTGCTGCCCAGGCCCGGGACCACCGACTCGAGAAGGTCGGATCCCGAGGCCGAAAACCTGACCTCGTCGTACGCTCCGGTGAGGTCGCCGGTGGCGTCTGTCACGGGTTCCCAGAGGGACAGCGACATGGAGGAGCACTGGTCCGGGACGACGGCTCCGGTGGCATTGGGGATCTCCTTCTCGAGGTTCATCATCCCCGCTTGCAGGCCGTCCTGTAACGACGTCCGTACGCCCGTGCTGACCTCGGTCGTCATGGCCAGCTGGTAGACCGCCATGATGGCCCCGAGGATCAGCAGGAAGGACAGGCTGGCGGCCAGGGTCTCCACCAGCGTGAAGGCCCGCTGCTGCTTGAATGCCGCGTTGCGAGGCACGCCGCGGGCAAAACCGGTTGAACTCACGGCGGACTGCCCTCGCCGATCTGCGTGGCCATGGCCATGCTGGCGGTCGCATTGGCCACCGGGAAGGTCGCACTGACGGTCGCATCGAGGAGCTGTTGCGAATTGACCCACACGACGTTCACGGCGGAGGTCGGGCCGAGCTGCCCGAGTTCCGACGAGTAGATCGAGGTGAGTGCCCCGGTCACGGCGTTCGATCCCGACGCCTCCAGCTGGTCGTAGCCGACATCTCGCATGTAGCCGATCGCGGACAGGATGAGCCGTTCGGCCACGATGTCCTTCTGGTGGCGATCGGAATTCCGCACGGCCGCGGCCAGGGCCTCGAGAACTCCGACCGCGGCGATGAAGAGCACTGCGGCGGCGACGGCCAGCTCCACGAGCGAGAAGCCTCGCTCCGCTCGCCCGGCGTTCCGTCGAATCCTCGCGTTACCGGTCACGCGACCTGCTCCGGCGGACCGGTCCCAGGGCGCGGAAGTGCGAGCGCTTGAACTCTGCCATCCGTGCTTCCCCATCCCTTGCTTACCCTAGGCGGGTCCGATTTCGAATACGTGACGCGGTGCTTGTCCGCCCATGTCCAGTGCGGGCGATCGGAAAGACGCCGTCACGGCTTGAACGGTCTGAAGGGCAATTTCTTGTGGGCCAACCCGCGCCGGATGAAAACAGCCCGAGGCTCGACGCGCTCGACGATCCACCCCCCGGGAAGCTCGTCCCCGCGTGCCACGGCCATCTGGACCCCGTCCCAAGACAGGATGGCGGCAGCCGTCTCGCCACTGGCAGCCACCACGCCAGCGACCTTCCACCCGGTGGGTTTGGCTCTCCCGGGGTGCCGGGACGACACCGGGGCCGGGAGTCGCAATGCGCTGACGACCGGAATCGTAGGAAGTGGGGGCGGGGCCGTCACCGGGAGGGAGGCAAGACCCGGGAGCGCCGCCGCGAGTGGCAGCGTCGGCCGAGCGCGGAGCTGGGCCACCAGCGCATCCAGGGCATGCTCGGCGGCGGTGGGATCGCCGACCGGATGGTCGACGAGGAACGCCGAGAGATCGACCTCCATATCCAGATCCGAGCGCACCTCGGATGGCTTCACCGCGGCGAGATCCGTCGCGCTGCCCGAGCGCGAGATCCGGATCGAGCCGATCTGCAAGGGATCCGGAAATTTCTCGAGCCGCCCCAGAAAGCTGCGCAGGGCGAAGAAGTCGCCTTGCGCATCGATCAGTACGCGCTGGCGCGAGACCAGAAGATCCGCCGAGGCGACCCGAGGGAGCGGGATCGGCAAGATCTTGGTGGGGTAGAACCGGGTGATGTCGACACCGGCTGGCGACACTCCCTGGAGGTCGACCAGCATGGTCGACACGTTCTCGCAGACGGGCAGCCGATAGCTCGTGGACGCCAGAGCCGATCCCACAAAGGCAAGCTCGCGCTTGAGCACCCCCAGCGAGGCCAGGCCGGGCGGGGGGGGCGGGAGCTTGGCCTGCTGCGCCACGAGCTGGGATTGGAGATCCTGCAGGTCTGTCCAGGCGGGGAGCAGCGCCAGCCAGCTCGCCAGGAGAATACCGGCCAGCGCAAGCTCGGCGAGAAGGCGAAGCTGCTGACGACGCGATAAGGTTGCCATCAGTCGCTTGCCGCTGGTGCCATCAACCCGGCGCGCCCGGGGAATTTCAAGGGGGCATCGGGCGCCAGGACGTTGGCGGACGAGCTGGCCAGATCGAAGGTCAGTACGAAGCTATAAAGTCCCCGGGAGGTGCCCTGGGGGGGGCGGACTCCGCCAGGTGGAACGGCCGTTTGCTGGGAGTACTCCAGCGTGGGACGGGCAAATTCGCCCGAGGTCCGCAAGAACAGCATGAAGCTGCCGATCGATCGCAGGTCGATCGACTGCCCCTCGATCCGGATGCTGCCGCTGCCCCCGGCCGAGAGAGCCGAGATCCGCACACCGGGCGGCAGCTGGGAGCGGATCGCGTCGACGACGCCTGACCACTTCGTCCCGCCCTGGATCAACCCCTCGAGCGCGGCTTCTTCGTCGGTCATCTTGCCCAGGCGATCGGAGATCTGCCGGTACCGTTCGTCGAGCAGGCGCCTGCGCTGGACCTCCTGCTCTACCTGAAAGATGGCGGCTCGGGTGCGATCTGCCAGGGTGTGGAGGACCCACCACGACGGAGCTGCCACCAGGCACGCGATCCCGACAGCCGCAAGGGGAACGACCAGCGGGCCGAACGGGGTCGGGCGCGGGCGAAGATCGAAGCGCGGGTAGTACGGCGAAAACCGTTCGAGCCGCTCCGCCTCGCTTGGGCCAAGGAGCCAGCCTATGACCCGCGCCCTCAGGCTCCCGCTCCGTGCCGGAACGGGAGCCTGAGGGCGCGGGTCGTTGTCGATCATCGTCAGGCAGGTTCCGCCGACCCTTTATACCCAGGGTCGGGCGCTTCTGTCCCGAGCTCCATGGCGAGGGCCAAGCCCGGGCCGTGACGCGGACGAGCTCCCCTCCGCAACGGAGGGGAGCTCGCTGACCTTGGGCTTGCCAGGAGCGCGGGTTCCGGGATGCGGGGAAGCGTCCCCGGAGCGTCCCGCGCCTCGCAAGCTCGGGCGCTAGAAGCCCATGTCACCCATGCCGGACGGAGGAGCCGCGGCGGCCTTCTTCTCGGGCTTGTCGACCACGAGAGCCTCGGTCGTGAGCAGCATCGAGGCAATCGAAGCCGCATTCTCGAGGGCGCTGCGGGTGACCTTGGCCGGATCGACGATGCCGGCTCCGATCATCTCGCAGTACTCGCCGGTGAGGGCATTGTAACCCTCGCCCTTGGTGCTGGACTTGACGCGCTCGGCCACGACGGCGCCTTCCATGCCGGCGTTGTCGGCGATCTGGCGCACCGGAGCCTCGAGCGCCTTGGCGACGATCTCGACGCCCGTGCGCTCGTCGCCGACCAGCTTGCCCATGAGCTTCTCGAGGGCGGGCAGGACCTGGATCAGGGCCGTGCCGCCGCCGGGGACGATGCCCTCCTCGACCGCCGCCTTGGTGGCCGACAGGGCGTCTTCGATCCGGAGCTTGCGATCCTTGAGCTCGGTCTCCGTGGCCGCGCCGACCTGGATCACCGCGACGCCGCCGCTAAGCTTTGCCAGGCGCTCCTGGAGCTTCTCGCGATCGAACTCGGACTCGGTCTCCTCGATCTGCCGACGGATCTCCTTGATGCGGGCCTGGACGGCGGTGTTGATCTTGTCGTCCTTGAAGCTCACGATCGTCGACTTGTCGCGGGCGACACGGACCTGACGGGCGCGGCCGAGGTCCTCGATCTGGACGTTCTCGAGCTTGTGGCCGGTCTCCTCCGAGATGACCTCGGCGCCGGTGAGGATCGCCATATCCTGGAGCATGGCCTTGCGGCGGTCTCCGAATCCAGGAGCCTTGACGGCGACGGCGTTGAGGATGCCGCGCAGCTTGTTGACGACCAGGGTGGACAGGGCCTCGCCCTCGATGTCCTCGGCGATGATGACGAGCGGCCGGCTGGCGCGGGCGACCTTCTCCAGCAGGGGAATGAGGTCGGCGACGACGGTGATCTTCTTGTCGGTGATGAGAAGATAGGGCTCGTCCAGGATGGCTTCCATGCGCTCGGCATCGGTGACCATGTAGGCGCTGATGTAGCCCTTGTCGAACTGCATGCCCTCGACGACCTCGAGCGTGGTGCCGGTCGACTTGGACTCTTCGACGGTGATGACGCCGTCCTTGGTAACCTTCTCCATCGCCTCGGCGATGAGCGCTCCGACCTCGGCGTCACGGGCGGCAATCGTCGCGACCTGCTCGATGGCATGCCGATCGGAAACCGGCTTGGACATCTTCTTGAGCTCTTCCACTGCGGTCGTGACGGCCTTGGTGATGCCCGTCTGGATGCCCATGGGGTTGGCACCGGCGGCCACGTTCTTGAGGCCTTCGCGGATCATGGCCTGGGCCAGGACCGTGCTGGTGGTGGTTCCGTCACCCGCGACGTCGTTCGTCTTGCTGGCGACTTCCTTGACGAGCTGGGCGCCGGTGTTCTCGACGGGATCCTCGAGCTCGATCTCCTTGGCGATCGTCACGCCGTCGTTGATGATCTGCGGGGCGCCGAACTTCTTCTCGAGAACCACGTTGCGGCCCTTGGGACCGAGCGTGATCTTGACGGCGTCAGCCACTGCGTTGACGCCCTTCTCGAGGGCCCGGCGGGCCGACTCGTCGAACAGGATCTGCTTGGGCATATTGATTTTCTCCTCAAATCTCGAAAGCTGGACGGACTGGCGATTTACTCGACGATGCCCAGGATGTCCTTCTCGGACAGGAGCAGGTACTCGTCGCCGTCAAGCTTGACTTCGGTGCCTGCGTACTTGGCGAACAGGACCCGATTGCCCTTCTGAACGTCCATCAGCATGCGCTTGCCATCCTTGTCGAGCGCGCCGGGACCGACGGCGATCACCTCGCCGAGCTGGGGCTTCTCTTGCGCCGTCTCGGGCAGCACGATCCCGCCGGCCGTCTTGTCGGTCTTGACGACCTTGACGACGACGCGGTCGCCCAGCGGCCGAATCTGAGTCGCAGTGGCGGTGGCCATTTCATAACCTCCTGTTGGGCTGGCGATAAAAAACCGAACCGTTAGCACTCGACAGTGATGAGTGCTAACAAACGGGAATCTTACATGACCTCTGCATTTGTGGCAAGGTGGCGGCCGTTGTCTGCGACCAAAGAGCTGCGGAGCGACGGCCCTCGGGCGAACAAGGCATCGAGAAAGCGAAGAACTGAGGTTGACAGACCGTCGTTTTGGGTGCTAGCCTCGAACTGTTGTTCCTGGAGGCAACGTCAAGCATGAAGTCACCGCCCGATCTTCCGATCCGCCAGCAGCAGGTTCTCGACTACCTGCGTCGCAGCCTCCGCGAGAAGGGCTACGTGCCGTCCATACGAGAACTGGGCGAGGAGCTCGGGCTCAAGTCCACCTCCACGATCCATTACCATCTCACGGGTCTCGCCCAGCGGGGTCTCATCCGCTGGGACAAGGGCAAGAACCGCGCCATCCAGATCCTCGACGAGGGAACGCCCGAGTCCGCGCATCCGGCGGCTCGATCGGCGACCTTTGCCATGGCCGGCCGGATCGTGGCCGGCGCTCCCATCGAGGCGATCGAGGGGCTGGACGAGGTGGACGTGGCCTCGTTGTGGTCTCCCGAGGAGATGTTCTTCCTCGAGGTCAAGGGCGAGTCGATGATCGAGGATCACATCACGCCGGGCGATTGGGTCGTCGTGCGGCGCCAGCAGACTGCCCGTGATGGCGACATCATCGTGGCACTGCTGGATAACGGTGAGGCTACGCTCAAGCGTCTCTACCGGGAGAAGGGTCGGATTCGGCTCCAGCCGGCCAACGCTTCGATGGATCCCATCTATGTCGATCGCGTCACCATCCAGGGCAAGGTGGTCGGGCTGATACGTCGGGTCTAGGGTGCTCCCGGTTTGAATGGATCGAGTCCGATGAGTCAAACGGGGCCCGGTTGCGCAGCGAAGCGACCGCGCAGAGGGCCCCGTTCAAACTGCAAAAGGTCTAGGGTGCTCCCGGCCTGATGGAGTCGGGCCCGCGGACTCCAGTGGGGCCGGTGGCGCGGCCCGCCGTCTGGCTGACGGCATTTTCGAGGCTTTATCAGTTCATCAAGTCTTTGTTTCTTTGGTCAAGGCAATGCTGCGGGAGGGTAAACAAAAACCGAAGGGGTTCCTCGGCCGGCGGCCACGGAACCGACTTCGAGAGTTTCCCTACCCTCCTGCCCCTGCTCCCATTGGGTGCTAACAGAGCGGTGGACAGGCCTTTACCTGGACAAGCCGGGTACCCTTCCGGGGGTGCCCGGTTCTGTTCATCTGGACCATCCCTTGTTCCGAAAGTGGCCGCTATTCGGAGGAGAGGTCCGAGGGTGGGCCGAACTTTTCGTGGTGGTGGCGGACGGCGGGGTGCCAGCGCAGGTAGCGCTGGAGATCCCCCTCGCCGACGACACCCACGAGCCTGTGTTCGTCTACCACGGGCAAGGGGTCGACCCCCGAGACCTGCATCTGCTTGAGGGCGTCGATGGCCGGCGTCGTGGGATGCACCACATCTCCTTCGGAGAGGGGCTTCATCAGTTCGGTGACGCGCAGCCTGGGCCAGAGCCGTCGCGGGACCTGCTCGAGGCTCTCGGCGGTCAGGATGCCGACCAGGGAGTCCTCGTCGCCCGTGACCGGAACCGCTGGCTCGGGATAGTGGGCCAGGACCTCCGACACGGCTTCCGGAATGGTCTGGCTATCGTGCACCGGGTGCAGGTCGCGCCGCATGAGGTCTTTAACCAGGACGCGGCGAAGGGCGGTCAAGACGAAGGCCTGGCGGTAGCTGGCCTCGGCGGCGCCAAAGAGGAGGACCGCCAGCAAACCGAGCCAGATCAGGCTGAACCAGTCCCCGAAGGTGATGGCCTCGAAGGCACCCCAGAGCCCGAGGAGGACGGCGATCGTCTCGCCACCCCAGGAGGCCCAGCGGGTGGCCTCGATGTAGTTCTTGCGCCAAGCCCACAGGATGGCCCGGAAGATTCGACCGCCATCCAGGGGGAAGCCCGGTAGCAGGTTGAAGGCCGCGAGCGCCAGATTGATGAGGCCCATCCAGCGCGCAACGATGCTGGCCGGCGGGTAGCCAGCCGTAGCCAGGCCGATCCCGTAGAAGATCCCGGCGAGGATCAGGCTCATGGCCGGCCCTGCCAGCGCGATCCAGAACTCGGCCGTCGCACTGGGCATCTCTTCGTGGCTTTCGCTGACCCCGCCGAAGAGAAACAGGACGATGCGACGCACCTGCAATCCGTAATGTCTGCTCACGAGCGAGTGGGAGAGCTCGTGGGCGACCAGGCAGGCGAAGAAGACGAAGGTTGCCACTGCCGCCATGGGCCAGGTAGGCAGGTTCTGGAGCGGCGCGACGGCCGGAAAGACCGCGGCGCCGAGCGACCAGAAGATGAGGAGGAAGATGAGGATCCACGAGGGAGAGATCTCGATCGGGATTCCGAAGATCCGGGCGATCTTCCAACCGGTCAAAGCTTCACGTGGCATGGCTGGATGATCCCAAAGAGAGGGGCCGCTGTCATTGCCAGATTTCGAGCAATTTCTGGCAAGCTGTGGATGAATTTATTGGAAGGGGTCCCTCTGCGCGGTCGCTGCGCTGCGCAACCGGGCCCCGTTTGACTCCCTTGGCCCCACCCTGTTCAGGCGAAACCGCTCTGGCCTTACTGCGGGTGGGCGCGTTCCAGCGCGTCGATCGGGGAGAGGGCGTGATTGCCGGTGAGCATGAGGGCGCCGAAAGTCACGACGGGTGCTGAACCCGCCGAGTGGCCTGCGACGATCGCCGCCACCGCGGCGCCCTCGATGGCGAGGTCGACGATGCCGCCAGCCCAATCGTGCTCGAGGAGCTGACCGGTGCCGGGCAGGAGCAGGGAGAGACCGGCCATTTGCGGGCCCGACACCTGGATGAGGGGCTTGCGAATGGTCAGGGGCAGAGCCTCGAGTGCGTGCAAGGAGGCATAGGGAGATGCCTGCGAGATCTCGCCAAGGGTCGTCCCCTCGTCCGAGGCCTTGGCGAGGTCCGCGTCC
>JAJXWQ010000061.1 GCA_021781555.1 bacterium | reverse complement strand
CCTGACGGGCCGGCCGACCAGAGGGTGTAGGTGGCCGGATCGGTTCCTGCGACGCCAGCGAGCGTCCAGCCGCCGTTGGCGATCATGTGGCCGGCGATGTTCTTGAGCAGGTCGCGGCCGCCCGGCGTGAAGCCGCCGCCGCCCGGGGTCAAGGTCGCGAGGTTCGAGGGCGTGGTGTCGGACTGGGTGGGGTCGTAGATGGCGGCCCCGAAGGAGATGAACGCCATGGCCTACTTCTCCTCGTGGATGACGCCCTGGACGGGGCCGTCAGGAACCGGGTGCTCGGGCGCCGGTGGATCGGGCAGGACGGTGCCGGCCGGCGGAATGTGGCCCCGGGCCGCGGCCGCCATCGCCTCTTTGTTGAGGACGTAGGGCGAATACGGGTGGTCTTCCATGCTGCCAGCCTGGCGCAGGACGTCCCACTCGGCCTCGGTGATCTCGACGAAGTGCGGGTCGTCGAGCGGCACGTGGCTGTAGACGGGGAAGCGGCCGTCTCGATCGTCTTTGTAGTACGGCATAGGGCCTTCCTTTCGAGCTTCTACCGGGGGCGGTTGGTTTGCAGCTGGTACGATCGAGTAGCAGCCTACGAGACCAAACGAGGAGGCGAAGAATGGACCTGCAACTGGATCCCAAGAAGTCGGCACTGGTCGTGATCGACCTGCAAAAGGGCATCGTCGGGCGGGACGGAGCCCCCCACTCGACGACCGAGGTCGTGTCCAACGCCGCAGCTTTGGCTCGCGAGATCAGGGCCCAGGGCGGGTTCGTCGTGCTGGTCCGTGTTTCGTCGCTCGACGGCAAGGACATGCTCCTCCCGATCACCGACCCCGACACACCGGGATTCCGCGGTGCGCGCCAGCCCGGTTGGGAAGAGATCGTTCCAGAACTCGGCCCCGAGCCCGGCGATCTGGTCCTGACCAAGCACCAGTGGGGCGCCTTCCACGGCACCGAGCTCGATCTCCAGTTACGTCGCCGCGGCATCGAGACGATCATCCTGTGCGGGATCGCCACGGGTTTTGGCGTAGACACCACCGCCCGGGAGGCCTATCAGCACGGCTACCAGCAGATCTTCGCCGAGGATGCGATGACCGGCCTGGCCAAAGAAGAGCACGACTACGTCTGCCGCTTCATCTTCCCGCGCATCGGGCGCATCCGACCGACCTCGGCCATCGTGGAGGCCCTCGGGGCTCCGCAGGCCGCGATGGCCTGACGATCTCGAGCTGACACGGTCGGTTGCCATGGCGGGCTACTACCCCACGACGATGTTCTGGGCGGCGAAGGTCGCGATCTGATTGCCGGCGATCGGGGTGTTGGCGCTGCTAGCAGGGCTCGGCGCCGTCCCCTGGAAGATGGTCAGGGTGTCGATCCCAGGGATCCCGTTCAGCGCGGCCGCCAGGCGCCAGTTGAAGACCGTTTCGCCGGTCGAGAGCGTCGTGCCGTACGCCAGCAGCGCGGCGATGATCTGCTCGTCGCCATCGGGCGGGTAGGCGGCGTTGGTCGTGCGCTGGACGATGAGGTACATCGGGACGTCCTGGCCGCGGTCCCAGAAGACGGTCTGCTGGTTGCCGTAGGTGTCGAGGATCGTCGCCGAGTTGGCGCCGTAGGTATTGGCTCCCGCGGGTTTGGCCGTCCAGATAGCCTGGCCCACATCGGCGTCGAGACCACCGAGCACGAAGACGTGCAGCGAGTGCGGCGGCACGCCGCTGGCATCGGTCTCGTCGCCTGAATTCTCGGTCGCCGCAGCGAAGGACACGCCGGGGACCTTGAGGAGGGCCTCCTGGACGGCCGTCTGGGTGCCGCCGACTGCGGTCACGAGCTGCTGGGCGCGGCGCGACCGGAGCTGGGCGTCCGTCTCATCGTTGCGGCCCAAGCTGGCGTCAGTGGCGTTGTTGACGCTGGTCAGGCCCGAGACCGGGGTGTTGATGACCGTCAGCGTGCCGAGGGGAGCGGCGATCGGCCCGAGCTGCTGGGCGATCATCGTTGTGCTGGCCGTCCCGTAGACCGGATCGAGCGTCACGTCGGCGGTCGTCAGGAAGATCGCGCCCGAGCCGACCACCGCCGCCTGGAAGCCAGCAGGGATAAGCGTACCCGGGGTGCCTGTGAGCTGGGCCACGACGGTTGAGGCCGTGGCCTGAAGCCGCTGCTGACCCGTGAGAGTGACGGCGTACGACAGGTCCACGCCCTGGGCGGTGTCGGGGAAGGCCGACAGGTACACGGCCTGCGCGAGCTCCCAGAGGTCCGCCTCGCGGCCGCCCATGATGCCGATGATCTGGCCGAGGACGCTGTTGCCCGTGACGTCGATCCCCGCCCCGAAGGCTGCCTGGAAGGCCTGCTGGAGTTCGAGCTGGATCTGAGCCAGGGTCTTGATGGCAAAGCCCGTGGCCGAAAGTCCATAGGTGGTGGCCATCAGGGCACCGCCGTCTGGAGGTTGAGGGTGTTGCCCTGGTCATCCAGCAGCGTGCAGGTGACGGTCAGCTGCCGTGCTGCGCGATCGAAGATCTGCGAGTAGCTCACGATCCGGGCGATGCCCGGCGTGTCGAGAATGGCTGCCTGGAGCATGGCCTCGATCGCCGCGAGGTTCGGGTTCTTGACGAAGGCCGTCCCGAAGTAGTCCACACCCAGCCGGGTGTCGAGGAACCACTCGCCCAGGATCAGCTTGAGGCGCACGCCCACGGCCTGGGTCGCGGTCTCGCCGCTAGCGTCGTCCGTGAGATCGACGGCGTTGGTCGAGAGATTGAGGTCCCAGTTCTCGGGATCGAGCTTGAGATCGGGGCTCAAGACAGACTCCCGGTGCCCGGGCCTGTCGTGGCGCCCGTCTGCGCGGCAGCAGTGCCGGCCGTCGAGACGGGGATGCCCGCCGGAACCGTCACGGTGGCGCCCTTGACGTAGGTATCGATCGCATTGGCGATGCTGCTGGCGAGAGTGGACTGCGCGTCGGAAGCCGTGGACAGTCCCTGCGCCTTGGCAAAGGCCGATGCGATGCTGTTACCCAGCGTGGTCTTGTCGAGCGGCACGACGACCTCCTACTTCGCGTACACCGTGGTGCTGGCCTCGGCGACGACGGGGATCCGGTTCGGCACGGGCGTCGGGTTGCTCGAGGGGCCGGTCCCGGTTGCGTGGACGTGCGCGTTGAAGGCTTTGACCAGCGCCTGGAACTCCTTGTTGCGCACCAGGGCGTTGTCCCCCGACAGGCCAGAGGCGCCGAGCATCACGCTCGCGGCCTTGATGAACACCTTGCCACCTGGCTGCACGTGGACCTCGGCGCTGCCATCCTCGAGCCCGATGATGAGGTCCTTGGCGTTCGAGAGCGCAACGTTGTTCTTGGAAGTCGAGAGGCCCGCGAAGGCCACAGCATCAGAGAAGTGGTGCCGGCGGGAGTCCTGCGTGTCGATGACCTGCTTGCCATCGGTCTCGAGGTAGCGATCGAGGCTCCGCTGCCCGCATACGAGGAGCACCAGGTCGCCAGCGGCGATCGGCAGGTGGATGAAGGCCCCGCCGCCCCGCGGGAAGTGGACCGGCACGTCGGTGACGATCGGGTACTCGTAGGTCTGCTCGTTGCCGTCCTCGTCGAGGAAGACGCGCAGGATGACCGGCTTGACGTCAGCGCGCTGGTTCGAAGCGTCGTACCGCTCGACGCGGGCGGGGAGCGCCGTGTGCAGCTCGTTGAGGGTGGCGCCGAAGATCGTCTCGAGCGACTCGGCGATCTCGGGCTCGCGGTTGGGCTGAACGGTCATTGGAAGGATCCTGCTTGATGAGAGTGGACACCGCAGCAGTGCCTGCCTGGCCTCCTGAGGCCTTTATGGCCAAGCAGCCAACCTCTGGCTCGAGCCGCCTGACCTTGTTTGTAGATCTGCTGAAAGAGGCAAAGTAGCACTAGCCGAGTACCTCAACCGCTGGAGGACAAGATGACTTCGAAGGCGATACGGTCTTGGGGGGATTTCCTAAATCCTGACGTCACGCGTCCTCGCCTGATCGCAGCGTCCGTCTTTATAGCGGGCTTCGAAGCGCTCAAGGAATCGATCGTGGGCCGAATCCGTTCCTTCTTCTGGACCGGGTTCGACGAGTCAGGAGACAAGCTCGATCCGAAATACGAGTCGGATGTTCTTTCCCGGAACAAGAGCCCTGTCTATGCGAGCCTCGAGTGGCTCAAAGAGAGGGGCGCGGTCGATGATCAAGACCTGGCTGCGTTCGGCCGCGTGAAGACTTGCCGAAACACCCTTGCGCACGAGCTCCTCTCGGCTCTGGGCTCTGAAGGACTTCCGCCCGACTTCGAGGAACGCCTCAAAGAAATGCTAGAGATGCTCAAAAAGATTGAGGTCTGGTGGATCGCTAACGTAGAGATTCCAACCGATCCTGACCTTGATGGAGCGGAGAACAATGAGGATGGCATTACTACTGGACCGGTAGTTGTCTTGCAGCTTCTCGTAGAGATTGCGCTAGGTGAGCCAGAACGAAGCTATGTCTACTATCAAGAGTTCTGTAGACGCACCAATAGCGGCAATTAACAGCAGAAAAGCCTAGGTTTTCCGCCAATCCGCGTCAGTCGCTGGTCATCAGGAAGCTCGCAATGCGTCCACGGTCGTGTACCAGGGGTAGTCGTGCGTGTCGCCGGTGTGGTCGACGTTCTCGGCGATGTACAGGCCCTTGAGGTAGGCGCTCTCGAGCTGGATCAGCCGGCCCGGGTTGATGCCGCCCTGAAGAAGTGACGTGAACTTGACTCCGGTCTCGGTGCGCTCGGGGGATCCCACGAGGCCGGTCGAGGGGCCGATCACGAAGGCCGTCAGGTCGAGGCCCTGCCCAGTCGGCAGGATCTGCAGGACCCCGTCCTGGATCGACCAGCGGAGGCCGCGTGACTTGCAGAGGGCGTCGAGCTCGTAGCGGGCTGCGCCGGACAGTGCGCGGCCGTGGTTGTACTTCGCCTTCGAGAGGCCCTTGATCGAGCCGATGGTGACGCCGAGCTGCTTGGCGACGTGGTGGATGACCGCCTCTTCGGACGTGGCTGGGCCGAAGGAATCCGCCAAGACGACGCCGCGGTAGGCATGGATTCCGTCCTTGCTCTGGATCTTGGTCATCCAGTCCGGGCCTTGGTGGTGGCTGGCACGGTGACCGGCCTTCTCGTTGCTGGCCAGCTCGAGGGAGCCTGTGAACAGCAGGTGCAATCCGGTTGCCTGATATCCCGCCGACAGGCGCACGGCCCAGGTCTTGGGGTCGAAGGAGTCGAGGTACTGCCGCGAGTCGGCCGACAGGTTGTAGACGTCGATCTCTGCCTTGTTGGGCGTCGAGTCGCCGGTCTTGGAGATCTTGAACCGGATTCGCAGGCCGGGGCCGCCCTGACCCGACCACTGGCGGCCCTTGCCGCCCGCCGGACCTACGGTGAGCTGGTAGACGCGGCCGAAAAGCTCCGGCCCCGTCATCGGTTACCGCTCCGGATGGAGCTCGGTGGATCCTCGATGCTGGAGGCGGAACGCTGCATTTTCATAGGCTTCAACGCTCTCCACCAGTTCATCGGTTCCAAGCACGTGGTCGTAGACGTCACCGGCAGGGGCTTTCGCTACCAGCCGCTGCTGCCGGCGCCGCTGGATTCGCTGCCGGTAGCACTGCACTCGCATGCGTCCCGCCTCGCCACGAACGAGCATCTGGCGCACGTTGTCGATGCCGCCAGGCCCTCGCAACGGCATCACGCGGCGAACGGGGGCGATCGGCTGGACTGGTGGAATGTCGTCGTTGGGCATGCGACCTGACGCGAAATCTCGTGATCGGCCCTCGAGACCGAAGCAGAGCCGACTGCAGGCAGCCGGCGATCAACGGCCGTCATCGTAGACCAGGATTACGCGAGTGCCCAGATCGCTATCCGTCGGATCCAGCCCCAGCCCGCTCAGATCCACGGCGTACAAGAACCCAGGTGGCAATCGGCTGTCGCCAAGGCCGCTGATGAATTCCCAGTCAGCCACGACCTTGAGGCCGGTCGCGATCGGGTTCTCGGACGAGTCGAGGATGTCCAGAGACCAGAACTGGCCGCGGGTGTTCCAGTACAGGCCGAACCGATAGATGCCGCCCGAAAGCGAGACGTCGAGCGTGTAGTTCGTGCTGTTCGAATCGACCGGAATGACGACGTCGGCCATCGGCGCGGCCTACAGGACCCGGGCCAACCAGGAAGAAGGCGGCGAGGCCTTCAGCGCTGCCTTCTTGGCGGCGGTCTTGCCTCCGGCTGCCTTCGCCACGGCCTGCTTGCGGGCGGCCTCGGCCTGGGTAGGCTTGCGAGTCGGCTGCATTCCCCGGGCCCTCCGCGGCGCGGCCTGCTGGGCGACCTTCTTGGTGGCGATCGCCGACGCCGGGACCTGGGTCGTTTGCGAGACGGCGAACAGGACCTCCTCGAGGTCCAGCTTGAAGTTGAGGTCCCGGCCAGTCCCCGGCTCCTTGGGGAACTCGACGCTCTTGATCGCCAGGTTCTGGTACCGATCGAGGCCGGTCTGCACGGTGAGCAGGTAGCCGCCAGTGAAGGCGTCCTCGAGGAGGCGGTAAGCCGCCAGGGCCCGCCCTACATCCGGGCCGCTTGACGCCGAGAGCTGTCCGGCACCCAGGTCATCCGGGCTGAGGATGGTCGCCCGGCCTGGCCAGGTGGTCGGAGCCGTGCTGATGATCCCCGATAGCGTGAGCGATCGCGGCTTGGGGCGGATGTTATCGGTCACCTCCGAGCCGACCTCGACCGGGTGGCTGGTGACCTCGGCCTCGCGCCGATGGCCCTCCGAGATCGTCGCATCGATGGTCAGCGTCGTCGCGGTGCGCGGCGGCATCGGGGGGAAGGTGATGACCACCGGGATCGGGGTCATCGCGGCGTTCTCTGGCATCTATCGTACTTGCCTCGGCATCGCCCGGGCGGCACTGGCCAGGTGCTTGCGCACGGTGTCGTGCATCGCGCCGGCCACGGCGTGGCCGACCTGGAACGGATGGGCGTGATCTCCCACGGTGACGGTCACGGGCGCGTGGAGATTGAGGGTCACGTGGCTGGTGCTGGTCGTCGTGCTCCCTGGAGTGACTCCGGCCAGCGCCCCGCCGCCGGCAAGTGCAGGTACGAGCAGGCCGATGCCGGGGATCTGCCGGAGCAGGCCGATCGCCCTCTGGGGTAGACTCTCGATGTCCACGAGCAAGCCGGACACCCAGCTGGTGAACGTCCTCCGGATCCCGGCCAGGAAGCTGCCGATCGCCCTGCCCGTGGCGCTCCACACCGCGCCGATCTTTCCTGCTAGACCGCCCAGCCAGTGGAAGAGCTCGAAGATCACCGACTTCCCGCCGTGAAAGCCGACCCAGAGATCCTGCACGATGAGAATCAGGGCCGCGATGGCGGCGCCCACCGCGAAGATCGGCCAGGTCAGCGCGATCCAGGGCACCATGGCGGCCCAGGTCGAGGTTGCCCACGCCGTAACTGCGGGGATTACCGCACCCCAGATGAAGGCGGCCAGCGCCGTCAAACCGATGACCAACGCGCCCGGGGCCAGGGCGATCAGGGCGAGCTTGAGGGCCTCGATGATGACCTTGAGCGCGGTGGCAGCGATTGCATTCTTGCCGAAGAACTCGGTGATCTGGCTGATGCCCGCGGCCAGCCCGCTGACCGCGTTCATGGTCGCCACGAGCGCCGGGGACAGCGCCCCCATCAGCTGGTCGGCCAGAACCTCGAGGTCCCCCATCATCCGCTGCCAGGCCGGGATCAGGCCGCGGTTCATGATCGCGTACATCCGCTCGAGGGTGCCGGTCGCGTTGTGGGTCTTGTTCTCGATGCGGTCGAAAGCCGGGCCGAGCTTCTGGGCGATCGCCAGGGCCTGGGTGGCGTTCTCGAGCCCGAAGAGCTGCTTGAAGACGCCTGCGCGCTGGGTCATCGTCATGCCCTTGGTCTTCTCGATGACCTTGCGGATAATGTCGACCAGCGACCGCATCCGGCCCGACGCATCGACGATGTCGCTCTGCGAGAGGCCGAGCACGTGGAGCATGTTTTCGCCCTTGCCGGCATGAGCCGCGAGCTGGCCAAGTCCGGCTGCCTCCAGCCGCCGCTTGAACACGCTCATCGGCGCCGCGAGCTTGAGCGCCATCGTCCGCAGGCTCGCGCCGGCCGTGGAGTCCTTGATGCCGGCCTGGCCCAGCACGGCTGTAAGCGACCCGAGGTCCTCGAGCGACTGGCCGAGCGCGTGGAAAGTCGTGGCCGAGTACTTGAGGCTTTCAGCAAGCTGGCCCACCTTGATGCCGCCCAGATCGTGGACCATCGCGATGACGTCGCCGACGTGGGACGCGGCAGTTGACTTGCGGCCGCTTGAGTCAGTCACGATCTGACCGACGTCCTCGCCGTAGAAGGCCCGGGTGGTCGCGCCGATGACTTCCGTGGCCGTGCCGGCGTCGGTGAGGCCAGCCCGGGCCAGTTTCACCGCGATCGGCGTCATCTGCTCGACCTGGCTCTTGCCGAAGCCCTGGCTGGCCAGCTCCTGCATCGCCTCGCCGATCTCGCGGGGCGATCGGCCGAGCTTCTGCGCCCAGTCGAGGGCCTTGGCTCGCAGCTCGTCGATGCCGGCCTGGGATTCGCGCATCGCGGCCCCGGTCTTCTGCAGCGTCTGCTGAAAGTCGGCGTAGTTCTCGGTGGCCTTTTCGGCCGCGAAGAGCGCGGCCATCGTGCCGCCCAGTGCCAGGGCGGTCTCTTTGAGATGCCCCATGAGCTTGGCACCGATGCCGGCCTCACCCTCCTCCTCGGCAAGCTGAGCGCTCCAGGTGGCGTGCAATTGCCCGAGGCTTTGGAGCCGGGGATCGGCTGCGGTCGCACCCAGGCGCGTCATATCCTTGATCGACGCGGCCAGGGCGTTGACCCGCTCGCGGGTGCCGTCGAAGGCCTTGCCGAGGACCTTGGCCTGCTCGTCGATCGCCGCCAGCTCCTCGGGCACCTGGGCGAAGACCTGGGCGATCCGTTCGCCAGCAGACGCACCGACCTTGCCGATCTGCTCGAGGCCGCCGCGGGCATTGCTTACGGCCTCCTCGACCTTGGCCACGCTGCCGGTGTCGATCTGGAAGCCGAACTTCGCCAGCAACTCACGGACGATCATTGGCCGGCCTTCCTCGTCATCAGATTGCGTCCCCCTCTGCCTTCCGCCCCGCGGCGTCGTCAGCGGCCTTCCGGGCTTCGTCTCTGATGTTTAGCGCTTCGTTTGCCAGGATCAGGTCGCGCAGGCTCCAGTGGGTCTCGATCTCATGCAGCGTGGCGACCCGTTCGACCACCAGGCGCCATGCCGGCCAGAGCAAGTCCTCGGGGACTGCTATGCCGAGGTCGTCGTCGGGCCCTTGCCCACCAGGCCGACGACGCCGGAGAAAAAATCGCGGAAGTTGTGGGCGACGACCTCCTTGAGCAGCGGGGGCAAGGCTCCCAGCCGGCCGCTGAAGTGGGCGTCGAAGATCGCGTCGAGGCGGCCGTGGCCCTCGGCCACCACGACGGAGAGCAGCTCCTTGACCAGCACAACGGTCTCGGCGGTGCCCATGCTCTTGACCAGGGCATCAGCGGCCATCTTGAGCACGTCGCCGTTGACCGTGCGCGACTCGATGTCGGCCAAGGGCGCCACGACCGGGGCCACCAGCTTGCCGAGCTCGATGCCCAGCTTGAGGCCCTGGGTTGCCGGGAAGTGGTGGATGTCGTAGGTCACCTCGTCGATCGTGACCTTCTTGCTCTCGCGCATCGGGGCCTCCTTCTTGGTCGATTCACGGTCTGATACGATCCGGGAATGGCGCACTCATTCAAGATCCGCCGGGCGCACCGGCGTGAGATTCCGGCCATGCTCGATCTGGCGCGGCAGCTCCCGGAGTGGTTCACGGCCGGCGGTCTGGAGCACATGGCCGTGGACTTCGGCTTCCAGCACCGGCGGGTCGCGGTTGGGGACGATGGCCAAATGCTTGGATTTGCGACCTTCATCGTGAACGAGGGCATCGGCCGGATCACGTGGTTGGGCGTTCGTCCGGACTGCCATCGTTCCGGAATCGGCCGGGCCCTGGCCCTCGCGATCGAGAAGGAGCTGGCGGATGCCGGGGTTCAGGCCGTCGTCGTCGACACACTGGGTGACAGCGTCGACTACGAGCCCTATGCACGGACCCGCGCCTTTTACCGCGCCCTCGGGTACGCCGACCAGAATCGGGTCTTCAACGACAACCCAGAGTACCCGGAGCAGCTGACCTTGCGGAAAGAACTCTTGAGCGCCTAGTCACTTGGGCCGGGCTAGCGCCAGTTCACCCAGAGCGGCCGGCGATGGCCGGCAAGCAGGCTGCTAGGCTGCCCGAAGGAAGGCGCTGATGCGCTCCCGGTTGCTGGCAAAGCTCGAGAACTGCCGGTCTATCACGTCTGTCAGGCGCGCAAGCGCCTTGCGGTTGATTGTCGCCTGATCTTCGAAGACAGCCAATCCCCTGAAACGCACCCCTTCCCGCTGGTAGTGCAGCGCGGTGATCGTAGCCAGACCGCAGCGATCGTCGTTGGGGATAGCAAACGCGAAAACCGGCTCTTGTTTGCCCTCTATTCGACAATCCACGAGATAGTTCCCGTCCGGATCTCTCTCGCGATCGTGCCAGCCGAAGGTGCGGCGCTCCTCTGGGATCTCTGCCTCCAGAAAGGCTCGGAAATCCTCGGCGAACGTCGATCGCACTCGGTCGCGACTCAAGAAGGTTACGTCCGAAATTCGCAAGAGCCCTTGCGTGAAGCTGAAAAGCGCATTTCCGAACTGCTCATCGGGCACGGGCGAAAGCAGCTCGCCCTCGCGCTCAGTAACACCGAATTCTGCCAAGGCGGAATCGATCACCCGGCGTCGTGTGCCCTGTTCCAGGTCGCGCATCTCAAGATCGTAGGACAGGTGCATAAAGGTGTGGCCCTCGTCGGTAAGCAGCCAGCCGCCGTCGGCGCGCTTCAGCACGATGGCCAAGTGGTCGCCATCTTCAAGGGTGAAGGGCGTAAAGACCCGATAGCGCCCCAGTCCCTCGGGCAGGAGGGAAACCTGAGAGCTGATCTTGCGCCTAAAATCGGCTTCGATTTCGCTGAAATCCATCGCTTATCCCTCAAAGAGATTCGCTTGCCCGGGCGGGAAGACCAAGCCGCAGTCCTGGCTCAGACAGCGGAATGCCCCCTGGAAGTCCACGTATCGATCGGTCACCTCCGCGTAATGCTCTGCCTTAAAAGCTGGATGCACCTGGTAGCGCTCGGTCGCCGTGTGGATATGGAAGTCGTAGAAGGTCGCCTCGCGCTCCAGCTTGTTGGTGTGCTGGTGGCTCCGCCCATTGTAGCGGCGAAGCAAGATCGGCTGGCTTTCCCCTGGCGGGATGAACCCGAGTATGACCGAGAAGTCAAGCTGATTCAAGAGACATTTCCGGAGGATGATCCGGAACACCCCGGTGTCCGGCTCTGGCAGATCGAGCGCTCGCTCCTCATGGCCCGCTTTTGGGCTGAGCTTCAGGCGACCGGAGTAGTTCGGCGGCATGGACTTCGGCACAGTGAGAAGACGAGCAACCTCAGCGTCGCTCAGGATTACGGCCATAGCACGACGCTATCTCGGTTCCGCACTGCATGCCGTGCCGTGGCTCACGCCTCCACCCCACTGCGGCGGGCCATCATCGGAAGGCAGCCGTCGCCTACAGGTTGCCGCCCTCGAACCAGTCGATCCGATCGGTCTCGAGGAT
Organism: bacterium; assembly: GCA_021781555.1. Taxonomy (GTDB): domain Bacteria; phylum Cyanobacteriota; class Sericytochromatia; order S15B-MN24; family VGJW01; genus JAJXWQ01. The sequence continues at coordinate 10,662 of JAJXWQ010000061.1, read as the reverse complement.
CCACTCTCGTGCCTTGGCCTCCTTGCCGTGCTCGCCGGTCGGCGGCTTCATCACCCACGCGTTGTCCGCGTGGTAGAGGCTGGCGCCGTTGAGGTCCGTGATGGTCACCGGCACCACTCCCGCATTCGCCGTCTCATCGAGCTGAGCGAAGCCTGATAGCACCGCGTTCGAGACGCTCGTCTGCATCAGCGAGATCGTGATCTTGCCGCTGCGGTCGTTCGTCCGGGACCGCGTCCCCTCGCCGTCGGTGCCAATGACGAGCTTGTAGGTGTCGGTGTTGCGCTCGACCTTGACCAGAGAGCCCTCGGCGAAGCCGCTCATCAGGACGCCGCCCACGACGACGATGACCAGCTTGGGGTCGTAGGTCTTCATGGATGAACCCTCCTGCCTGGACTGGCGCCACTACACGCTGACCGTGCCGAGTACCTGGACCTTCTGGATGGCGCCGGCCAGGTTCGCCGAGAAGGTGATGTCCGGGAAGTACCGGTTGGTCCGGTCGGTCTCGGCCTGGTCGCCGACCTTGGGCACGTTGAGGACCAGCGAGCCGTCGTTGGCCAGCACGCCTTGCGTGATCGCCCGGTTAAGGTCCGTGCGCACGACCGAGGCTACCTGCTGTGCGCCCCCGTCGGTGTAGGGGATCTTCTTGGTCGTGGCCAGGAGCGCGAAGACGTCGGCCTGGATCGAGCTCTGGAGCCAGTCGAGCCCGAAGGTCGTATCGATGTAGTGGCCGCCGGCCAAGATGCCCGGATCGGTGATCTTGACGCCGGCTACCTGCAGGTAGAGGTTGCAGTTCTTGGCCTTGGCCGCCGCAATCTGGGTCTGGGTGAGGGCATCGGGCGTGACGCCAGCCAGCGGCTTGAAGGCCCAGGTTGCCGAGCCCGGCGGGTTGATGAGCTGGCCCGCCATCCAGGCGGCCTCGGGGAACTCGCCAGCGATCGCGTGATACATCAGGAACGTCCGGTCGTAGCCCTTGGCCTGCAGGACGCTTGCGACGTCGGTCGCGGCAGTCGTCAGGATCGCTGCATCGGCTGACGAGGCTCCGAAAATCTTCTCCTGCGTTTCGGTCCACGCGGCCACGTTCAGGATGTTCGCGTCGCTCGGGTCGGTGATGACCAGGCCGTACCAGGCGTCGTCCTGGAGCTGCAGGACGTTGAGGCCCTCGGTCCAGGTGACGGCAGGGGTGGTGACGATCGCCGAAATGGTCCCACCGCCGGTGATCGCGGCGTTCGAGAGCGAGAACTCGTAGCCGAGCGCGGCCACGATGTCGATCGCATCGGGATTGTTGGCGTCGACCGTCGCCGACTGGATGCCGGGCACGGCAGCGATCGCCGTGGCCAAGGCCGTCATCGTCGCCGCAGCGCTTGTTGCGTAGGTGACGTTGATCGGCTGGTCGTTCACGGTGACCGCGATCTCGTTGCCGGCAGCCGGGGCCTGGCCCAGGGTCACGTTGCCAGCGCCAGCGACGAGCGGCGCGATCTTGCCGATCTTGATCTTCTGCGGCGCCGGATCCTGCGAGAAAGCTGCATTGGCGGCCTGGTACTCGGGGCTGGTCCCAGCGAAGTCGGCGGCCACGCCCTTCAAGTTGGTATACGTCCGCGTTCCGCTGAAGGTCGCGTTGTAGCCCGCGATAAGCAGCACGTTGAAGGACGGCTGGGTGACCGCGGCGCCGGCCAGCGTGATCGAGACGGCGACGTAATCCGAAAGAGCCAAGGTGATTGCCTCCTACTGCACCGTCGCGGTGATCGTGGCGGGCGCGCCCGTGGTCGACGACAGGTGCCCGTTGATGCCGACGCTGGCAATTTCGCCCGCGGTCTCGGCGCTGCTCGCCACGGCCGAGAACTGGGCGTCGAACTGGAACCGCTCGACGAACTGCGTCTCCTCGAGGACAGACAGGTTGCGGAGCTGACCCTTGTCGACGACCGAGACGCCGACCGTTGCCAGGAGCGTCGTGACCGCCAGCAGCTCGAGTCCGTCTTGGGCCGCCTCGGCGATCGCCAGCGCCTGGCCTTGCGCGCCGAAGACGTTTACCGAGACCGTGAGCGTGCGGCGCTCGACGTGGGTCAGGGTGCCCGAGTCGTAGGCCTGCTCGTCGTAGAGGCCCTGGCTAGCCGTGGCGAGGGTCGGGTTGATGGTGGCGTAGGGCCACTCGGGCTGCGGCCCGGGCTGGTAGTCGAAGACGACCTTGTTGTCGGCCAGGCTGGTCGCCTTCATCAGCCACTGCCGCAGCGCCTGGCCGATGGCTGCGCGATCGAGGGACATCGATCAGCGGACCAGAATCGGCGTCGGGGGGATCACGGCTGCGCTGATCCTGCCGCACAAGGGGCACTTGACGTCGATGACCCGGCCAAAGGGCTTGGGCTCGGCAGCTGCCCAGGGCTGCGCTCCGCACTGACAGACCGGTCTGACGATGCGGATCCAGCTCGGGCCGCCGTTGTGACGGGCCGCCTCCCGGATGGTTGTCATTGCGACTCCTGCTCGACCTTGGCAGCGAAGGCTTCGTAGTGGGCCACGGGCCCCTGATCCCAGGGCGTGGTCTGTTGCACCTGGTAATCCACGCCGCGCCAGGTGATGATGTCGGCGACGCGGCCTTGGCCCTCCCCGGCGGTCAGGAGCGGAACGGATGTCAGGAACTTGATGAAGGCCTTCGTCCGGACGCCCTCTGCTGCCAAGATCTGGTCCTGCATTTGCCAGAGCAGCGACTTTGGCTGTACGACGGCCGTCGTCGTGAAGGTGATCGGCTCGGCCGGCACCCAGATCCCGTCTACGAAGCCGCCCGTCACGGAGGCCGTCGGCTGCGAAGCTCCGCCAGTCACGACCACGCCCGTGATGGCCACCGACCGCGTGTTCTGCACGATGATGACGCCACCGATGACCTCCGCCGCCTCCACGCCCGGCATCGCCGCGATCGCCTGGGCCAGGGCCGCCAGGGTGGTCGCGCTCTCGGTCGCAAAGGCGACCGGCGCGATCGCTATCCCGTTGACCTCGAGCGTGATGACGTTCCCGGCCACGAAGGGCCCTGAGAAGGCAAGTTGCAGGCCGGCGGGCGTGCGCTTGACGGTGATGGTCTTACCGAACTTCCGCAACAGGTTGTTCAAGGCAGATCCTCGGCTAAAGCGGCCGCTCTTGCATCGGCTCTTGCGTGCGAGGCGAGACGACGCTGCGGATCGACGCCCGGAGCCGGCCGGAGTCCACGAGCGGCTGGTCGGATTTCTTGATCTTGACCGTGAGCGGCGCGTTCGGCGGTTCCTTGACGGCCAGCAAGCCCCGGCGGAAGACGGTCTCGGCCAACTGCGCGAATTGCTGGGCGGCCTCTTCGGCCGTCGCCTTGCCGGTCACGACTCGGGATACAGCGCGATCGACCGCCGTGCCCAGCGTCGCGCGCTGGGCGTCAAAGGTCGATCGCAGGAAAGACCGCTCGGGGATCTTCATCGTCCGGCCGCGGAGCTTGCCGGCGATCGCCAGGACCTGCGCCTTCTTGGCCTTCGAGAGACGGCTACCCTGCGCGGGAACGCGCTTGTAGACGATCCGCAGCGCCATCCAGTAGGCCTGCTTGCCGGTGATCTTCCACTCGCGAGACCCGAACTCGTTGATCGCCGCGATCTTCACCAGCTCGCTGTCCTCGGTGCCCTGGACCCCGGTGCGGACCTCGAGGTCACCGAGCTTGCGCAGCTCCGCGAGGATCGCCTCGAATCCGAGATCTCGGTCTTCGACGCCGCTCACAGCACGCGGAATCCCATCAGCACTGATCGCCGGATCCGGAGGTACTCGAGGCCGTACACGGTGGTCGCCCAGGGCTGCTCGGACTCGCGCAGATTGGGGACCTTGTACTGCTCCTCGAGCATGCCGGCCTTCTGCATCGATGCCACGCCGCCCTGGCCCGTCGCTCCCCGGGTCGCCACCGTGAGCATGTGCGCTGCCAGATTGGCGGTCGCGATGTCGGCCTTGGCGCCAAAGAGCGTCCGGTTGATCTCGGCCGCCGCGTAGCCGACAAAGCGGGCGAGCTGTGCCGGGTCGTTCCCGGCGAACTCGGGCGCGATGTCGAAAAGAAGGTCGAGTGCTGCCATTGGGCGATCGACTCCTGTGGGTGTGGATCAGCTGGCTACGGTGGCGGGCGAGCGGCCGGTCGGGTCTGCCGGTTAGGTCTTGGCCTTGGCAGGGTCGATGGCGTCGAGCTGCTCGCCGATCGCCTTGATGACGGCGTTGCGCTTCTCGGCGTTCAGCCACTTTTGCAGTAGCACCGGCTGCATCGTCTCCTTGACGAGCTGGATGGCCCGGCGCTCCGAGACGCCGGTCAGGTCGTCCGGCGACTTTGCTCCCGGCTTGGGCGCGGTGTCGATCTCGACGAGGCTCTCGCCCTCGAGGGCCGCTGCCACCAGGGGGTGCTTCTTGAGATCGGCCCAGTTGGCCGGCGCCTCGTTGACGCCTGGTTGGAGGACAACGCGCTCGACGCGGTCGTTGCCCTGGCCATCCACGCCGACCTTGATCCGGACCGAGAATATCCGGGACTGCGCGTTCTTGACGAGGATCATCGTGGTCTCCTTGGATGCCGCCCGCCGCCGGCAAAAGAGCCGAAGATCCGGCGGCGGGCAGCGCGGGGGAGCAGAGTGCGAGCTGGGATCGGGGTCAGATGCCGTAAGCGAAGTTCGCCGACAGCGGGTAGGCCATCACGCAGCCGCCGATGAGCAGGTGGCAGTTGATGATGAACTCGAGGCCACGGGGCTCGACCGGGAGTTGCTCGAAATCCTGGGGGATTCGCAGCTCGATCTTGTCCGGGTCGCGTCGGTAGGCGATCATCATGTTCTCGTTGAACCCGAGGAGGCTCGCGCCGCTGCCGGGGATCGAGGGGTCGTACTTCAACTCGTTGAGCCACTCGACGCTCTTGACGTACGGGTTGTTCTCGAGGAAGAAGTCGAGGATCGTGGTGTCCGACACGTCGCTACGCGGCGTGCTCGAGACGTAGTTGAACTGGTCGAGCGGCAGGAGCAAGGTGTCGGGCTGCTCGACGCCCTTGGTGTTGGCCGTTACGGCGTTCGCGCAGGCGTTCATGTCGGCCAGGATCTGGTTCGGATTCTTGTTGATCCACTGCGTAGTATTGCCGGCGCCAGTGTTCGCCACAGCCTCGGCCGGGACGTTCGGCTGGCTAAAGAATCCGGGCAGGTTGTGGTCGGCGTCCCCGAAGAGTGCGATCCGGTTCACCAGCTCCTCAATGGCGCGCAGGGCGGCATTCGCCTTGCGCTGCTCGAGCGGCAGGCCGGCGAAGCGGGCTCGGGCGATGTCACGCAGCGTGTAGCTGTAAGAGTCGCCAGCCTCGTGGACGGGGGCGGTGAACATCTTGCCCCGGATGTCGGCCCGCGGCAGGTCGCTGGCGATCGCTCCGATGAGCTTGGCCAGGCCGAACATGTCGTACTGGTAGTAGGTGATCGAGTCGATTCCCGGCCCGCCCTCGTTGCTCACCGGGATCAGGGCGCGGGCCTTGAGCTCCGGGTAGCGCTTGTCGTAGGTCCTCGCCTTGACGTACTCGAGCTGCCGGGCGAAGAACACCGACGAGTCGCTGTCCAGGTTCGAGGAACGCTCGAGAATCTCGGAGTCGGCGCGGTACATCTGCCGCTGTAGCAGGGCGCTGGCGGCGTCGTAGCGTTGAAGGGTTGCCTCGGGCATTTCGTCTCTCCTCGCTGGCGAGCCCCTCTGCGCGACAGCAATGCTGCGCAACCGGGTCTCGGATGATGAAACGGCCCGAGTAAGCGGGCCAGGTGGAGGTCCCGGTCAGTGCGGGGTTCCGGTGACTGACGGTGATGGCGTGCTTAAGGGAGGTTGACCTCCAGCAGCCCTACCGCGCCGTTGGCGATGGGGTTGACCCAGCGAGCCCGGGTGATCTGCACGCAGGTCCCGCCGTCGGAGGTGTTGCCGATAGCACCGGGCTGACTGCCGTTGGCGCCGCTTGCAAAGCGGATGTAGACCGGATCGCCCAGGCTTACAGCCGTCTCGGGGGCCACGTTGACCGTGCCGCGGGTCAGCGTGCTCACCGCCCAGCCCATCGGGTACTGGGTGCTCGTGGGATCCTGCTGGTCCGCGATGGGCGTCGAGGTGGTGATCAGGGCATTCTCGACCCCCTGGTCGAAGAGCGCCACGCCGGCGAACAGGTCGTCGGTGCTGTCGGCGTAGGACCAGATGGGCTGGCCCGCGCCGCCGGTGGTGGCGAAGTTCGACAGCGAAACCGACACGTCGTCCTCGGCCACGACCGTGATCGTGCCGTTGCCCGCGGTAGCGGACTTGACGCCGGGGACCGCCGCGATCTTGGCCGCAATCGCCGCCAGGGTGGTCGGGTCGTCGGTGACAAAGACCGTCGCCGTGAGGTTCGTGCTGGTCGTGGTGGGCACGCCGCCAACGAGCTTGGTCACGTTCACCGTGCCCGTCGTGGAGTTGCTGGCCACCTGCGCCGTGCTCTCGGTCAGTACGGCCTGGTGGACGAAGGGCAGGCGGACCTTGGAGGCGTCGGCGGTCCCGCGCATCAGGGCGATGCCGAAGGGGATCTTCTCGGCCGCGGCGTAGGACCGGACGGTATTGGGCCCCACGTCGCCCAGGGTGCCGACGAAAGCGTTGGTGAGGTTGTAGTCGTATGCGATCTGGGCCATTGCCCGCTCCTCCTTCTGCGTGATGCAAGACGGCCGGCCTGGCGGCCATACAATGCCGTGGGTCAAGGCCAGACGGCTTGCGGATGACGGTCGATCCGTGAGGCCGTGGAAGCAGGATCAGCTTGCGCGGTGCCGGCCTACCGGCTTGGACCATGCCGCCTGCGACTCCTGCTCGCGCCGAGCCCGGGCCTGGGCGGCTGAATCGACGTGGTCCGCCGCGTCTCGTTGCTGCACGCTCTCGATGAGGCGAGCCGCGGCGGCGGCGCTGTCGACCCGGCCGCCAGCGGCCTTGACGGCTCCATCGAAGGCACCCTGGAGGTAGTCCTCTGACCACTTCGAGGGATCGGCGTCGGCGTTGACGGCCTTGATCACCGCGATCTTGATCTCGCGATCGGACAGCGCGTCGAGCTTGATGCTCCTGTCCACGATGCCCGCAGCCGTCGTGAGCAGGTTGATCCGAGCCTTGGCGCGCTCATTTACCTCGGCGCCCATGCCGTCGAGCCGCTTCTTGAGCTGGGCCTCGAGGGCGTCGGCACGGCCGCGCTCGCGCTCGGCCGCCTTCCTGGCCTTCTTGCCGGCCGGGGCCGCCGGCAGGGCGTCCGCCCGGTCGCCGACATGGTTCAGCTCGCCGGGCCCGCAGTCGGCACCGGTCTTCGTCACCTTGGCGTCGCCGTCCGGGTCGGTGATGGTGATGGTCTGGCCGGCTTTCCTGACGCTCTTGGCCGCCCTCCTGGCATCCTTGCGGGCCTTCTTGGCATCTCGCCTGGCGGCGTCTGCCTTCTTGCCCTTCTTCTTGGACTTCTTCTTGGTCTTCTTGATGAACTTGGCGAAGGCCGCGCTGATCGCGTCCACCTTCCTGGTCAGGGCGTCGACTCCCATGCTCGTGGTCTTGTCGCCAGGCACTTCTCCTGCCATGGGATCCTCCGTCTCGTGATCGCCGTCCACTTGTTCCGCCGCATCGAGGCGGAGTCCCACTTCGGGGCCGGCGCGTCCCTTTCGCGTCACCGCCAGGTGGTTGTAGGTGATGTTCATCTGCCGGGCGTCGTAACGCTGCCCCTGCCACTCGCCGGGCTGCATGAGCAGGTCGCAGTCGTAGCCACTCGAGAGCTCGACCTGCGAGCCGTCGTCGATCCGCTGGATCAGGCCGCCGTCGGTCACCGTGAGCCCGACCAGGATCCTGCCGTCCGGCTGGGGCTGCACGCTGTCGCCGGTCATGCCACGCGCATAGGTCCGGGAGTTCCTGGCGTCCACCATCACCGGGGGATGCTCATCCGTCACCGGGACGCCGATCAGCGTGGCCAGCGAGTCGGCCTTGAGGACGTCGTCTGGATGCCGCAGCTCGCGGCGGATCGTCCCGTTCGGCAAGACGTAGGTGAAGACCCCGATCCGGGTCGCGTAGCCGTCGACCCGCATGAAGCCCTGCCGGGTCATCTCGACAGAGCCCACGGCCCCGCGGTCGATGCGGTGGACGCCGCGCTCGAGCGAGTCGGTGCGGCCTTCTTTTTCCCAGGGCGGCACGATACCGCGGTCGTTGAAGACCTCGGCCATCTTCCGGTAGTAGTGCGCGATGTGGGCCTTGACCTTGGCCCGGTCGGCCTCGGGCATGTCGACCCCGCCGCGGCTCCCCTGGATGAGCGCGGCAGCGGAGAAGACGCCCCGTGGTACCGCGACCAGCTTGCCATGGACCACGTCGGCGAACTTCAGCTTGTAGCCGCCGAAGTCGTGCTTGTGCTCCGGGTCGACCCAGAAGAAGGCGCGAGCGTACTTGTCCCAGTCGATCTTGTCCTTGTCGGCGCTCCCGTCTGAAGACGCCCACTTCCGGATACGCCAGAGCGTGCCCTCGTCCTGGTTGGAGTGCTCGCGATCCCGAAGGATCGGCAGGTCGGCATAAGGCGTGGCTGCGTCGTCTCGCCCGCTGCTGTCCACGTAGGCTCCGTGCTGCTGGTCCTCCTTCTGGCGCTCGGGATCCACGTCGTAGCCGACGAACGCCGAGAGGATGCCCGCCGTGCCGGGCATGAGCTTTGCCGGCAGCTTCCTGGGGTCGAACCAGCGGGCCTTCTCGGACTCCTGGAGATCGACCAGAAGAGACCCACTGGGCCTGGCGAAGCCAAAGGCTACCCCGTAGCCGCCCGGGAAGCCGAACGAGTGGGACCGGCCATCTGGCTGGGCGGACAGCCCGCTCTCCTCGAGCAGCTCCCGAACCGCCGCCGCATAGTAGGTCTCGCCGTCCTCCTTGGCCCCGCCGGGCAGGTTCCAGAGCCCGGGGAAAAGCTTGGCGTCCTCGGCTCGCTTGAGAAGCAGCACCTGAGCCTGGTCGTTGAGCACCACAGCGCGGACGCTCGGCGGCCAGTTCGGCCAGGAGGTGATGTCGCTGCCGGTGCCGAAGAACATGCCGTCGCTCCTGTCGAGGATTGCACTGTTTGCACGGTTACGCTCGGGCTGCCGGGCGACTGGCGGCTGGCTCAGGATGCCGGCGATCATCTCGGCCGTCCCGGGGTGCAGGTCGTCCGGCAGGTCGTCCGGAGCGAACCAGCGGGCCCGGTCGCTCTCCTCGAGATCGAGCCGAAGGGTTCCGCTCGGCTGGTCGAATCCGAAAGCCACGACCTCGTGGCCGCCGACCTCGGTGCAGTACTCGCGGCCGTCGGGCTGGGCCGAGAGGCCGGTCTCCTCGAGGAGCTCGCGCACTGCGGTCTGGTAGGGCGACTCGTCGTCTTCCTTGCGACCGCCTGGCAGGCTCCAGAGGCCGGGGTGATTCTCCTTGTCCTCAGGCCGCTTGACCAGGAGCACCCGACCATCGCGATCCAGGACCACAGCGCGGACCCGGTCGCCGTTCTTGGGCTTGACCGGCTTGGGGGCGTCAGTGCCTCCTTCGGCCATTCGCTGGCTCCTCCGGCTTGTAGGTCGGCTGGACGTGGGTCCGGCCTAGGTCCTTGTGCGGGCCGTCGCATACCTTCCGATCGGGCGGTGGGTACTGCGGCCGTCGCCCGGTCACCTGGCAGCCCACGGCCTACCTCCACCAGGGGCGGACGCGCTCCTTCTTGGCCAGGTCCTTGAACGCCTGCTTGTAGTCGCCTTCGAAGCGCACCGCTCGGTCGTCGAGGTAGGCGCTGGCCTCGGGTTTGATGTTCGTCACGCCTCCGGGCACGAGGTCGAGCATCCCGTTGTCCCGCAGCCACTCGACAACCTGGTCGACGGGCCGGTGGGTGAAGACGATGACGTGCTTGCCTGCGCGCTGTAGCTTCTCGAGGAACTCCCGGGCTCCATCAAGCGGCGGCGGGGGCGGCAATGCGTCGTGATTGTCGTAGGCCGTGAGGGTCCCGTCGAAGTCGATCGCGACCTTGTCCTTGGGCTTGATCTTCTGGCTCGCATAGGCTGCGCCGCGGCCTGTGGTGGCCAACGAGCCCATGAGGGCGGTGTCGGAATCCTTGCGCTTCTTGCCCACGATCTGCCGCCTCCCCGCGGCCACCCCTCGAATGAGAGCCTGGCCAGCTCGGCGGCGGAGGGGAGCGCCGTGTTTGTCTTTTTCCGATGCGTACTTGGTGGCCAGAGGAAAGGCTGGCTTACCCCTGCTTGCCGGGTAAAATGACACTGCCCATGCGTTTGAGGATCAGAGGCCTCACCGCGGCCGCACTGATGGTCGCTGGGTGTGCAAACGTGCCAACCTCCCCTGCCGGAACTACTGCAGCGTCGGCAACCGAGATCGTCGTGCGATTCAAAGACGGAGCGACGGCGTCTCAGAGAGCCGCCCTGCGCGGGGCTTACCAGGCCACCGCGATCTCGGGTAAGCTGCCGGGGCTCGAGCTTTGGCGCCTTCCCTCGGGCTCCAACGCAGCCTCGGTGATGGATGGCCTAAAGTCAGGCGGCCTCGTCCGATATGCCTCGCTGGACGGCGCCGAGCACATCACGAGCTTCACTGCCCCGGGCCTCGACACAAGCAACGGGGGCCAGTGGAACTTGCAGGCGATCCAGGCTCCAGAGGCCTGGTCGCAGGACTTTTCGCCGAGCACCCCCCCTGGCAAGGGCGTAGTCG